>JAUXGQ010000239.1 GCA_030621975.1 Gammaproteobacteria bacterium
GCCATCGGCCGGGGCGAGCACATGCGCATCGGAACCTACATCGAGCACAGTGTCAGTTCCGAGCTGTCCGGCAACGTAATCGATCTTTGCCCGGTAGGTGCGCTGACATCCAAACCCTACCGGTATACGGCGCGCGCCTGGGAGATGATTCAGCGGGATGCCATCGCACCCCACGATTGCGTGGGCTCCAACCTGCATCTGCATGTCAAGGGCAACAGGGTCATGCGCGTGCACCCCGCTGAAAACGAGGCGGTAAACGAGTGTTGGATCTCAGACCGGGACAGATTCAGCTATCAGGGTTTGTACAGCGAGGATCGTCTGCACAAGCCCCTGATCAGGAAAGACGGCAACTGGCAGGAGGCCGAATGGGCGGATGCCCTGGAATTCGCCGCGCAGGGACTGCGCGCGGTGACCGCGGTGTTGCCCGAGCAACTGGCAACCCTGATTTCGCCCAATGCGACCCTGGAAGAACTCTATCTGGCGCAGAAACTGACCAGGGCCCTGGGCAGTCCCCACATTGATCACCGGCTGCGTCAAACGGATTTCAGGGGCGACGAGACCGCGGCAACCCTGCCTTGGCTGGGACAGACCATCGCGGGCTTGGAGGCCCTGGGCGCGGCGCTTTTGATTGGCTCCAACGTTCGCAAGGACCAACCCCTGCTTGGACATCGTCTGCGCAAGGCGGCCCTGAACGGTGCGCACATCCATTTTGTCAATCCGCTGCGCCTGGATCTCAACCATGAGGCCGGACAAATGGTCAGTTCCCCGGGGGGAATGGTGGGAAATCTGGCCGCCCTGGCCAAGGCGTTGGGTGTGGTCGGCAAAGGCGCGGCGAAGAAGTTGATCGCTGCCGCCGAGCCGGGAGACGCGGCCCAACGGCTGGCGGATAAGCTGAAGTCGGCGGAGAATGCGGCGGTACTGCTGGGCAATCTGGCCCTGTCCCACCCGGATTACGCGGTGCTGCGGGATCTCGCCGCGGCCATCGCCAAGGCCAGCGACGCCCGGTTGGGCTATCTGCCCGAGGCCGCTAACAGCGTCGGTGCGCGCCTGGCCGGTGCCTTGCCCCATGGCGGGCCGGGTTTGGAAGGCGCGGGCTCCAAGGGCCTGGATACTCGGGCCCTGCTGAGCTCGCGGCGCAAGGGTTACCTGCTGTTCGGCATCGAGCCCGCCTACGATTTCTGGGACCCAACGTTGACGCAAAAGGAGTTGGAGGCAGCGGATTTTGTGGTGGCCCTGACCGGCTACCGAAGTCCGTCCCTGGAGAGCTGCGCCCATGTGCTGCTGCCCATCGCGGGTTACCCGGAAACCTCGGGGACCTTCGTGAACGCAGAAGGTAACTGGCAGAGTTTCCGGGGTGCGGTCGCCCCCCAGGGTGAAGCCAGACCGGGCTGGAAGGTGCTGCGGGTGCTGGGCAACCGGTTGGACCTCGAGGGATTCGACTACCTCAGTTCCGAGGACATTCGCAACGAGCTGCAACCACTCTGCGGAGAACTCACGGCGGACAATCTTTTGATGGGCGCCGACGCGAAGGTTCAGGGCAAGGACGGTGCGCTGACGCGTATTGGTGAAGTGCCCATCTATGCCGCGGACGCACTGGTGCGTCGCGCCAGCGCGCTGCAGCAAACCCGGGATGGGAGTGCGGCCGGAATCTGGCTGAATGCGAAGACGGCGGAAAAGACGGGGCTGACCGGGGCCGAGCAGGCGTCCCTGGTGCAGGACGGCAACCGCGTAACCCTGCCCCTGAGTGTCGACCCAAGGGTGCCAGACGATTGCGCCCGGGTGCCCGCCGGCGTGACCGGCACGGAGTCGCTCGGGGGGCAGTTCGGCGAAGTGAAACTGGAGAAGGCGTAGGTCTATGGATTTTCTCTTTTCTCTCTGGGACACGATCAATCAGGATTATCCGGTGAAGCTTATCGGAGACCTCATCAAGATCGTGGTCATCGTCGGTCCGCTGATGTTCCTGGTGGCCTATTTCACCTACGCCGAACGCAAGATCATCGGCTATATGCAGATCCGCATCGGTCCCAACCGGGTTGGGCCCCGGGGCTGGCTGCAGCCCATTGCGGACGCCGTGAAGCTGATGTTCAAGGAGATCATCATCCCCAGCGGCGCCAACAAGACCCTGTTCATCATCGCGCCCATGATCTCCATCACCACCGCGCTGGCGGCCTGGGCGGTGTTTCCCTTTGACGATCATCTGGTGCTCGCCGATGTCAACGCGGGACTGCTGTACATCCTGGCCATTGCCTCCACGGGTGTCTACGGGGTCCTCATCGCGGGCTGGGCCTCCAACTCCAAATATGCATTGCTGGGCGCCATGCGCACGGCGGCCCAGGTGGTATCCTACGAGATCGCCATGGGTTTCGCCCTGGTGACTGTCATCGTCGCCGCGGGCAGCCTGAACCTCGGCGACATCGTGCGCGCCCAGGAGGGCGGTTTTTGGCACTGGTACTGGCTGCCCCTGCTGCCCATGTTCGTCATCTATTTCATCGCGGGGGTCGCGGAGACCAACCGCGCACCGTTCGACGTGGCCGAGGGCGAGTCCGAGATCGTGGCCGGTTTTCATGTGGACTATTCGGGGATGGCGTTCGCCACCTTCTTCCTGGCGGAATACGCCAACATGATCATGATCTCAGCCCTGGCGGCGCTGATGTTCCTGGGCGGGTGGCTTTCGCCTTTTCAGGGCACTATGTTCGAGGCCGCGTTCGCCTGGGTGCCGGGGCTGGTCTGGTTTTTTGCCAAGGCCTGCATATTCGCATTCTTCTATCTGTGGTTGCGGGCGACCTTTCCCCGTTACCGCTATGACCAGATCATGCGGCTGGGTTGGAAGGTATTCATCCCCATTACGATCGTCTGGATTCTGGTGGTGGGAGCGGCAGTGGTTTTTAAACTGCCGCCCTGGTGGGCCGCTTGAGGCGGAGTGAGCTATGAATACGTTGGTCAATTACATCCGCAGTCTGTTCCTGCTGGAGCTGTGGCAGGGTTTGAGCGTGACCGGTCGGTACCTGTTCAAACGCAAGATCACGGTCCAGTATCCGGAAGAGAAGACCCCGATCTCGCCGCGCTTCCGTGGTTTGCATGCCCTGCGCCGTTATCCCAACGGGGAAGAACGATGCATAGCCTGCAAGCTTTGCGAGGCGGTGTGTCCGGCGCTTGCGATCACCATCGAGACCGAGCCCCGCGCTGACGGATCGCGGCGTACGACCCGCTACGACATCGACCTGTTCAAGTGCATCTACTGTGGGTTTTGCGAGGAATCCTGCCCCGTGGATTCCATCGTCGAGACCCGTTTTTTCGAATATCACTTCGAAGACCGGGCCGACAGCGTCATGACCAAGGACAAGCTGCTTGCGATCGGGGACAAGTACGAACAACAGTTGGCGGAGGACCGCGCGGCGCAGGCGCCCTACCGCTAGGAGACTGTCCGAGGGCGCTCCGCCTACAGTACTGGAACAAATCATGAACTTCGAAAAGTTTCTTTTTTACGTCTTTGCCATCATTCTGGTGTTGTCCGCAACCATGGTGATCACGCGACGCAACCCGGTCCAGTCGGCGCTGTTTCTGGTGCTGGCCTTTTTCAACAGCGCCGGGCTCTGGCTGTTGATGGAGGCGGAGTTCCTGGCCATCATCCTGGTGCTGGTATACGTGGGCGCGGTCATGGTGCTGTTCCTATTCGTAGTCCTGATGCTGGATATCAACATCGCGGAGATGCGGGCAGGGTTTATCAGGCACCTCCCGGTGGGTCTGCTGGTGGCTGCTGTCATGGTAGTGCAGATGGTACTGGTGGTGGGTTCCGGTTCGTTTGGACTGGAGCAGTTTCCGGCCCCGATACCACAGCCGGCCGACTACAGCAACACGGCGGAGCTGGGCAGCTTGCTTTACACGACCTACATGTATCCCTTCGAGATAGCCGCCGCGATCCTGCTGGTGGCGATCATCGCGGCAATCGGCCTGACGCTGCGCCGGCGCCCGGACAGCAAATACCAGAACCCATCCCGGCAGGTCAGCGTGCGACGCGCGGATCGTGTCCGGATCGTGAAAATGGCTGCGGAAAAGAAAATGGGGTCGAAATGATTGCCCTCTCGGATTTCCTGGTACTCGGTGCGATCCTGTTCTCGCTCAGCGTGGCGGGAATATTCCTGAACCGCAAGAATGTGATCATCATCCTCATGTGCATCGAACTGATGCTGCTGGCCGTAAACATGAACTTCGTCGCCTTTTCCCACTTTCTCGGCAATGCAGTGGGTCAGGTATTCGTGTTTTTCATCCTCACCGTGGCCGCTGCGGAGGCCGCCATTGGTTTGGCGATTCTTGTGGTCCTGTTTCGCAACCGCCATACCATCAATGTTCAGGATCTGGATACGCTGAAGGGCTAGCCCTATGGATAACATCTATCTTGCCATCGTGCTGGCGCCACTGTCCGCTGCGATATTTACCGGCATCTGGTGCCGGTGGATCGAGCGTCCGGTAGCCCA
>JAUXGQ010000415.1 GCA_030621975.1 Gammaproteobacteria bacterium
CGGACGTGGGGCCGAGGCGGATTGCGTGCTCGAATGAGGCGAATATTGGCCATATTTATCGAATTCGAGCGCGAAATCCGGCCGGCATCCACGTTCGCGCAGTAGGTCATCCATTCTCGGACAGCCTCCTAGGAGCCTGTCAATAAAACCACAGGGACAATCGGTGGCGCACAGGCCCGCGCCCGTGCAGCAGTCATAGTCGAACAAGTAACGCTCTGTCTCTGTTGCGCCGGCCAGATTCTTCGGTACGGCCGAGTCTGGACATAGGGTCCAGCAATTGTCACGGGACCTGGTCTGCAATGCGCACGATGGCCACCACGTTGCCCTGACCGCCACGCCCGTGGATGCGAATCCAGATCATCCTGCTTGTGACCTCTGTCGGTACCTTCGGTCGTTGTCAATCAGCTGGTGGCGCGTCTGGATGTCTCATCTGGTCAGGTTGATGCCCTGTTTCTTAAGCAACTCATCGATTAATTTCTCGCTTTGCAGCCAGTCCGCGCCATCTTTTCCCGGAGTGAAACCGCGTTTCTCCGCCAGAAAATAGGCCATGGTCGAGATCATTTTGTGGCGTTGTTCCTGCGTGTACACGCTGCGTACTGCCTGGGTTACCGATTCCTTCGACGGAGTCGGAACCTTTTTTGCCACGACCTTTTTGCGGGGAGGCGCCTTTTGGGCTATTGGCTGTTTGCCGGCGGCTGTTTTTTTGCGTACAGCGGTCTTTTGTTGCACCACAGGCCGGGTTGTCGCCGCCTTTTTTTGTACGGCCTTTTTCGTGGTATTTTTCGCATTTTCGGTTGCCATGCTTACTCCTTGATCAAAGTGCCACGGTTAAAATTGAAGAAAAACGAATTTTCGGGGGCGCAGGTGATTGCCCCCGCTTCCTAAACGAAATGAAGCTTACGCAAACTGCAGGAGCTGTCGGCAGAGCCTGATCAGCCGGACCTGTCCTGTTTTTGAAAATTCCAAATACGATTTGGTACTTCAAACTGCGAACTCACGATCTGTGTGGTGCAGGAGTGGAGAAGATCTGAAACCCTAGACCGTCAGTTATCAGCGCACAGGTACTGGCGCTGCTGGATTCCGAATCGTTGACTAGGACCATTTTGAGTCTCAGTCGTTAATGGCGGCGACTCTAGAGCAATCTACTGTTCGGGTCAATATGTAATAACCCTTACTCGTCGGTGCAGTCTTTTTGCTGACGGCATAAAAATGTCCTGCGTGGAATTAAGGGTTTATTATGGTAGGGTATGAGCGAATTTCTGAACGGTCTTGTCGGCAGAGATCTCCGGCATTTTTATTATAGATTAAGTAGGTTATTCAATGTTTTTAATGTATTGGATTAGCTCGGCGGCCGCCTGAGACCGATCTGTAGATCGAGTCAGCGCGGACTAAGCCGCTCTGTGGTGATGCGGCGGCGCCTTTATTCCAGAATTCTGCGAAGTATTTCAAATCGTCGGACACTGTAGCGAAGGAGAAGAAACGACATGATCAATCCCGTAGGGTCAGCAGAACTTGAACCGCTGTTCGTTTATGATCCGGACAAGCACCACGCACTGATTAAGGAGGCACAAGACCTGCCTTCCATAGTGGTGTCTTCCGCCGCCGCCGCCAATGCGGTAATGATGGGGGGCGGTTACTTTACGCCCCTGGAGGGCTTCATGAGCGTGGCCGATGCCATGGGCTGCGCTGAGAACATGAAAATGACGGACGGGCGTTTTTTCCCGGTGCCCGTGTTGAACCTGGTCGAGAGCCTGGACGGTATCGGGGATGCCAAACGTATTGCTCTGCGTGATCCCAACGTGGAGGGCAATCCTGTCGTGGCGATTCAGGATGTGGGGGCGATTGAAGAGGTCAGCGACGCCCAGATGCAGACCATGACCGAAAAGGTCTATCGCACGACGGATCCCAAACATCCTGGCGTGGCCGCATTCAACGGTCAGGGCCGGTATGCCATTACCGGACCCATCCAGGTTCTCAGCTTCAGTTACTTCCAGTCGGATTTTCCGGACACCTTCCGTACCGCGGTGGAGATCCGCAACGAGATCCGGGAACACGGTTGGGAGCGGGTGGTAGCCTTTCAGACCCGCAACCCCATGCATCGGGCCCATGAGGAGTTGTGCAAGATGGCGATGGAAGGGGTCGATGCCGACGGTTGCGTCATCCACATGCTGCTCGGCAAACTCAAGCCCGGCGACATTCCGGCCCCCGTGCGCGATGGGGCTATCCGCAAGATGGTGGAACTCTATTTCCCGCGCAACACGGTGATGATCACCGGTTACGGCTTCGACATGCTGTACGCTGGGCCCCGCGAGGCGGTACTGCATGCCTATTTTCGTCAGAACATGGGGGCCACCCACTTCATCATCGGCCGCGACCATGCTGGTGTGGGGGACTACTACGGGGCGTTCGACGCCCAGACTATCTTCGAAGAGGAGGTTCCAGAGGGCGTGCTGGATATCGAGATTTTCAACGCCGATCACACCGCCTATTCGAAGAAACTCCATAAAGTGGTGATGATGCGCGACGTGCCGGATCACACCAAGGAGGATTTCATCCTGTTGTCCGGCACCAAGGTACGTGAGATGCTGGGCCGCGGGGAAGCGCCGCCGTCGGAGTTTTCCCGTCCGGAAGTGGCTCAGATCCTGATGGATTACTATCAGTCCGTGAACTGATTCCCGTTCAGGGTCAAGGGCTGTAATAACCCGCTTCCATCTGGCAGCGGGTTTTTTTATGCTGCTGGTTGATTCGACAAGCACAGGCCGTAGGACCCTGCCTGGCAGCAACCAGGGCCGTCAGGCGGGTGTAGTTCGCCCGCAAGCGGGCTCCTACGGATTGAATACCAACAAATACGAGAGATGGAGAGAAAGAGATGAAAATCGAAACCCTGGCTATTCATGCGGGCTACGAGCCGGAACCAACCACCAAAGCCGTGGCCGTGCCCGTCTATCAGACCACTTCTTATGCGTTTGACGACACCCAGCACGGTGCAGATCTGTTCGATCTGAAGGTGCAGGGCAATATTTACACCCGGATCATGAATCCGACCACGGATGTCCTGGAACAGCGGGTCGCGGCCATGGAAGGCGGTGTTGCTGCGCTGGCGCTGGCATCCGGAATGGCGGCCATCACTGCCGCCCTGTTTACCATAACCGAAAATGGCGACAATATCGTCGCCACCACCACCTTGTATGGCGGCACCTACAATCTGTTCGCCCATACCCTGCCGCGCCTCGGCATCGAGGTGCGCTTTGCGGATCCCAAGGACATCGACGCCATGGCCGCCCTGATCGATGCCAGGACCAAGGCCGTGTTCTGCGAAACCATCGGC
>JAUXGQ010000349.1 GCA_030621975.1 Gammaproteobacteria bacterium
ACCGAGCGGGGCGACCAGGTACTGTTCGTGGACGTACGGGATCCGGTAGAGATCATGTTCACCGGTTTCACCGATGCGGTGGACGTCAACATTCCGTTCAAGGTCGCCGATCGCAACCGCTGGAACCCGAAAAAGCCCGTTTACCTGATGGAGCGGAACCCCGATTTCGAGAAACAGATCGCCGCCGCGCTGGAGCAGCGGGAGCTGACCAAGGACGCCCCGGTGATACTCATGTGCCGCTCCGGTGGCACGCGCGGTGCACCGAGTGCCAGCGCCCTCTGGGGCAAAGGCTACACACAAGTGTACGTAATGACGGATGGATTCGAAGGCAGCAAGATAAACGAAGGCGAACGCAAACACTGGCGCCTGAAAAACGGCTGGAAAAACGCAGGCCTTCCTTGGTCCTACAAGCTCAACCGGAAAAAGATGTATTTCCCGCCGGAAGGTTCCTGATCGATCCGCTAATGCCGCCAGGGAAGGCGGCCTGTTGTGGGTTTCTGGATTGACGAGTGAATCAGGGGTGCAGCCGGGACGGACCACTATGAGTGATAAAGACGAACGGCAAATCGCGGACGTTGCAAAGACATTGGGCCTTGACCGGTCATCGGGCCGCACCGGGCAAGGGCGGCGATGGCTGTTTGCTGCGCTGGTGGCCGTTTCGATTGCCGGGGCGCTGCTGTTTCTCCTGCCTGGCGAAGACAGCGCCGTGCGATACAAGACGGCCGAAGTGCGGCGCGGAGACCTCACCGTGCTCGTAACCGCCACCGGCACCCTGGAACCGACCAATCAGGTGGACGTTGGCAGCGAACTGTCGGGCATTATCGATACCGTGGAGGTGGACTACAACGATCGGGTGAGAGTCGGGCAGGTGCTTGCGCGGCTGGATACCGACAAGCTGCAGGCCCAGGTCCTGCAGTCCCAAGCGGCCTTGGAGGCGGCCCGGGCGAAGGTGCTGGAGGCGCAGGCGACGGTGCTGGAGACAGGGTTGAGATCCGAACGCTGGGAACGGCTGGCAGCCAAAAAGATGTGCTCGCAGGAAGATGTCGACACCAGCCTGGCCGCCTATAAGCGCGCTCAGGCGGAGGAGGGGAGTGCCAAGGCGCAGGTCTCGGAGGCCCACGCGAAGCTGGATTTCGATCGGACCAACCTGGCGAAGGCGGTTATTCATTCGTCCATCGACGGGATCGTTCTGGTACGCAATGTGGAACCTGGCCAGACGGTGGCGGCCACGTTTCAGGCCCCGGTGCTGTTCACCCTGGCCGAGGACCTGGCCAAGATGGAGCTTCACGTGGACGTAGACGAGGCCGATGTGGGGCAGGTGAAAGCGGGGCAGATTGCCGTTTTCACCGTCGACGCCTATCCCGAGCGAACCTTTCCGGCGCGGATCACCCAGGTCCGCTATGGCGCCCAGGAGGTCGAAGGCGTGATCACCTATGAAACCGTGTTGGACGTGGACAACTCGGATCTCTCCCTGCGACCGGGGATGACCGCCACCGCGGACATCAGGATCAAGCGTGTCGAGAACGCCATCCTGGTACCCAATGCCGCGCTGCGCTTTACCCCGGCGGTACGAGAAAAGAAGCCTTCCTCCGGCGGCTGGATCAGTCGGCTGATTCGGCACGGCCCGCCCTCATCCGCCTCCAAACAGCGAAAAGGCCCGGGCGCCGAACAACATCAACGGCGTGTGTGGGTCTCGCGCGGCGGGCAGCCCGTTGCCGTTAGCATCAGCACCGGGTCAACGGACGGGATTATGACCGAGGTGACGGGCGGCGAGGTTGGGCCCGGCGCGGTGCTGGTGGTCGATACGCTCGCCACGGGGCGATGATCGCCATGGCTTCCGGGAAAAGGGAGTCCCAGCCCCTGATTGAGCTCAAAGGTGTCACCAGGGTTTACGGCACGGGCCAGGCGGCCATGCAGGCGCTGCGCGGGATCGACCTGCGCATCCACCCGGGTGAGTTTGTCGCCGTGATGGGGCCGAGCGGGTCGGGCAAGTCCACCTGCATGAACATCCTGGGCTGTCTGGATACCCCGAGCGCCGGGGTCTATCTGTTCGAAGGTGTTGAGGTCGGCAGGCTGTCGCGCAATCAGCGTGCCCTGCTGCGCCGCAACTATCTTGGCTTCGTCTTCCAGGGTTACAATCTGTTGAACCGCACCTCGGCACTGGAGAACGTGGAACTGCCTTTAATCTATCGCGGCACACCCGCCGCCAGGCGGCACGCCCGCGCCCTTGAGGTCCTTGAAGCCGTCGGTCTCAAGGGGTGGGAAACCCATACGCCCGGCGAACTTTCGGGCGGGCAACAGCAACGGGTGGCGATCGCCCGCGCCATCGTAACCGAACCCGCCGTGTTGCTGGCAGACGAACCCACCGGGAATCTGGATTCCACCCGCAGCCGTGAAATCATGCAACTGCTGAGGTCGTTCAACCGCGATCAGGGCATCACCATCGTCATGGTCACCCACGAAGCTGCCATGGCCGCCTATGCGCAGCGCGTTGTGCAATTTCTCGATGGTGTGGTCGCAACCGACGAGCGAAACGGGGAGGCCGCCTGATGCTGTGGAATGCCCTTTTGCTGGCCCTGCGGGAGATACGCCGCAACGTCATGCGTTCCTTCCTCACTACCTTGGGCGTCGTCATCGGCGTGGCGGCGGTCATCACCATGGTGACCCTTGGCGGCGGCGCCACCGTTCACGTCACCGAACAGATCGCGAGCCTGGGCAGCAACCTGTTGATGGTCACCCCGGGCCAGAGAATAGGTCCCGGTCAGAGATCCGCCGCGGCGCCGTTCGATCAGGATGACGTCGAGGCCATCACCCGGGAAATCAGCGCGATCGCCGCCGTGGCCCCCTCTTCATCCCAACCCACTACAGCGGTATACGGCAATGAAAACTGGTCCACCAGTGTCACCGGGACCGACAACCAGTACTTTCAGGTGCGGAACTGGACCCTCGAGGCCGGGCGGCAATTCACGGAAAGCGAACTGCGCGCCGGCAAGGCGGTCTGCATCCTGGGCGCAACGGTGCGTCAGGAGCTGTTCGGCGGCCAGGACCCACTGGGGGGCAAGATCCGCCTGCAGAAGCTCTCCTGTCACGTGATCGGTCTATTGAGAGCCAAGGGGCAGTCCACCATGGGCATGGATCAGGACGATCTGGTTCTGCTGCCGCTGCGCACCTTTCAGCGGCGGATCGCCGGAAATCGGGACATCGGGATCATCCAGGTCTCGGTTCAGGAAGGGGCGTCGACGGGGAAGGCCCAGCGAGACATCAAACGGCTGATGCGCAAGCGCCGCCATATTTCAGCGACCGAGGACGATGACTTCTCTGTCAGGGATCTGAAGGAAATCGCCAACATGCTGAGCGGGGCGACGCAGGTACTCACTGCCTTGCTGGGCGCGGTGGCCGCCGTCAGTCTGCTGGTGGGCGGGATCGGCATCATGAACATCATGCTGGTGTCGGTGACCGAACGCACCCGCGAGATCGGTATCCGGTTGGCCATCGGCGCGCTGGAGCGCGAGGTGCTGACGCAGTTTCTGGTAGAGGCCGTGGTACTGTCCTCGTTCGGCGGCGTTTTCGGCGTCGTACTGGCTGTGGTATCCTCCGTCGCACTCGCCAAGGTTCTGCAAATGCCCTTTGTCTTCAACCCCGGCATCGTCATCCTCGCCTTCCTGTTCTCAGCCGCGGTAGGGGTGGTCTTCGGTTACTTTCCGGCCCGCAAGGCCGCGCGTTTGGATCCGATCGACGCCTTGCGGCATGA
>JAUXGQ010000095.1 GCA_030621975.1 Gammaproteobacteria bacterium
GTCAGCGTCGATGAACTGAAAACCTATAAACCAAGCCCGGGCGTATACAGCCACTTCCTGAGAAGCGCGGGTGCGATCGGTGCCGATGCCTGGCTGGTTTCCAGTAACCCTTTCGATGTCATCGGTGCAGTCTCCGCCGGCATGCGTGCCGCATGGGTTCAGCGTTCCCCCGAGGCCATATTCGATCCCTGGGAGATCGAACCCACGATCACCCTGGCAGGGCTCGAGGGCTTGGCCAAGCGCATAAAAAAAGCCCACCATGCCCGGGGACCTTCTGAAAAAACGTAGGTTGGGGTTGGCGCGTATGTCTCACCAAGCGAACCTGAAGACATGGACAGGATTAACAGGATTTCACAGGATTGACAGGATGTTGAGATGTGCCTTCCGGACCTCGATCTTCCGGAAATACCACCGGGTACGCGCAAAGCGTGCACAGCTGAACATAAAATGATCCTGTAAATCCTGCTAAATCCTGTTAATCCTGTCTCTTCTTAATCTTAGGCGCGGAAGGTGGATTGCGATGCCCTGCTTATCGATCGTCATGCCCCTCCGCAGGGCCGAGACAGTTGCCAAACACATGTTTTTGAAATTTTTTGAGGGTTAGTACTATATGTCCATCACCATTGGATTCGACGTATACGGGACCTTGATCGACACCCATGGGGTCGTGGCCGCGCTGCGGGAGCATGTGGGAGAACAGGCAGCGGAATTTTCCGGTCTGTGGCGGGCAAAACAGCTCGAGTATTCGTTCCGCCGCGGCCTGATGCAGAATTACAGGGATTTTGCGGTGTGCACGCGCAATGCCCTCGACTACGCGTGTCTCTATTACAAGGCCCCGCTGTCCGAGCAGCAAAGACTGGCGTTGATGGACGTTTATCGGGTCTTGCCCGCATTTCCAGATGTGCAGGAAGGATTGGCGCAGGCGCACGCGGCGGGATTCCGTCTGTTTGCGTTCTCCAACGGCAGCGCCGACGCCGTGGAGAAACTGCTAAGGTCCACCAATATCAGAGATTAGTTTGTCGGCGTCGTCAGCGTCGATGAACTGAAAACCTATAAACCAAGCCCGGGCGTATACAGCCACTTCCTGAGAAGCGCGGGTGCGATCGGTGCCGATGCCTGGCTGGTTTCCAGTAATCCTTTCGATGTCATCGGTGCGGCATCCGCCGGCATGCGTACGGCATGGGTTAAGCGTTCCCCGGAGGCCATATTCGATCCCTGGGAGATCGAACCCACGATCACCCTAGCAGGGCTCGAGGGCTTGGCCAAGCGCATAAAAAAAGCCCACGATGCCTGAGGGCCTTATGAAAGAACGTAGGATGCGGTGAGCCTGCGAACCGCATCGATCGGATCACTCTCCAACCTCCGCATTTTCATCAATCGATGCGGTTCGCAAGCTCACCGCATCCTACGCGGGGTTAGTCGACCCGTACCTCGATCTTGCGCGGACGCACTTCGACACGTTTCGGGATGCGCACCGTGAGAACGCCATCCTTGAGACGGGCCTCGATGCTGTCAGTCTGCAACTCACCGCTCAGCGCAAAGCTGCGGCGGTATTGGGCGTAACGCAGGTCCGCATGGATTACCTCGCCAGCCTCCGGCATGTCGACGGCGAGATCGCCTTCAATGGACAGGGTGTCCTTGTCCACACGGATGTTTAGCCCCTCCCGGGATACACCCGGCATGTCCGCGCGCAGCGTGATGCCTTCGCTGGTTTCAGAGATGTCCACCGGCGGGCGCAACGCCGGATCTCGCTCGCGCTGCGGCTGAACCTCGCCAAGCTTCGGGGTTACGGCGTCTTTATTCTCAGTCATGACGCTCCTCCTTTGCGCTTATTTAACCTTGATCTGCCGCGGTTTGGTCGCCACGTGACGCTGCACCCCGATATGCAATACACCGTTCTTGTAAGCGGCCTCGACCCTTTCCGGGTCTACGTCGTCCGGCAGAGTGATGACGCGCCGAAAGTCGCCGTCGAAACGCTCCTGCCGGTAGTATTCCGCATCCTCTTCCCGCTCAACCTTGCGCGTACCCGCCACCGTCAGCAGATTCTGCTGAATCGAGATGTCCAGCCCCTGGGGATCGAGGCCGGCAGCGAACAGATAGACATCCACCTGCTCGGGTGTCGATGCGACGTTGATGGGGGGGAAGCTTCCCCCCGCCAAGGCACGGATACCGGTCGGCCAGGTCCAACGACCGAACATCTGATCCAACTCCTGTTCCACGCGCTTGAACTCGTCGAACAGGCGACCTTCGAGGTTGGTTAGGTTCCCGAACATTCAATGACCTCCTAAGAGCTTGATTGCCGTCTCTGGAAAATCCCGGCTTCTTAACCCAAATCTCTATACACTACTCGCGCAGAGGCACGGAGACGCAGAGAAAACCAAGTTAAACCATAGTCCTTATCCCTGCGTCTCTGCGTCTCAGCGTCTCAGCGTCTCAGCGTCTCAGCGTCTCAGCGCGAGAAATGCCGTTTTTCGGATCCAAGTAAAGGTATGGGTTAAGAACTGTTCTTACTTACCCGTCGGCGCTCCTCCCGAGCTTTCCCACTTGTGCAGTTCCAGGATGTCCTTGGCGATCTCCCGGCTGAGTTGGTCTATCACGCGACTCTGGGCGGCGACCATGGCCGCATAGTCTCCGGATGAACCCGCGGATTCCGAAAAGTCGGCCTTTCTGGTGAACACAAGCTCGCGGCCATCGTCCCGCAACAGCCTCCACAAGGTGCGCAGCACGACATCCCCATTGGCAGCACTGTCGAAGCGCAACACGCGCACGCTTACCTGGTAATCGATGGGGGTCGATCGCTGCCAGGGGTGAATGGCGACCTGCTCGGTGTCCAGCAGAAAGGCCAGGTTTTCCGCCAGGACCCGGGAGAAGCTGGCGCTCAGGGGCTCACCCCAGCGATCGAACTCCCCGAGCTCCAACTCATTCGTTGCCGAGCGGGTCACGATCTGAGGACGGTCCAGATAGGGTGGCAGGGTGACCGGGCCTACCCCAAGGGCAATGGCCTCGCCTTCGAGCCCTGGCGCTGGCAGGGCGCCCTCCTCGGGGATGGTGTTCAGCATGTAAAACCGGGACGGCTGCGTGGTGCCCGCACAGCCCGTCAGCGCCAGCAGGGCAAGGGTGAACAGGACGGAGGTGATGGTCGAAGGATTCAGATGCATGGGGGCTGCTCCCTGTCAGTATTGTGGTTTGCCCTTCAGGAGGGCTTCGGGGTGTCTCTCCAGATAGTCCGCCATGACCCGCAGGGAACGCGCGGCGGCGCCCAGCTCCTGCATCAGGATGCGCAGGTCTTCCCGGAACGGGGAACCCTCGTCCAGGACACCGTTGACCAGGTCGAGGGTTGTTTGCGTCTTCGCCAGCGTGGCCCGCAGGTCGCCGGCGATCCGGCCGGGCTCACCCTCGGTGAGGGCCAGGGTCTTGCGGGCCTGGTCGAAGGCCGCGGTGGCCGCCCGGGCGGTCTGGTTGACGTTGGCCGCCAGTTCGCCCGGTACCCCTTCCTCCAGGGCCAGGGTGCTTTCCGCCTGGAGCATGGCCTTGCGCGCCGCCTCCGCGGCCCCTTCGAGCTCCGCCATGAGGGGCTCGATGCGGTTGTTGACACGCTCCGCCAGTTGCTGCGCGTCGCGCACGGCGGCGTCGCTGTTGCGCAGGATCTCCGGGATCTCAGGCGCACTGGCCAGGCGTTCTATAGCGTCCAGGGTGCTTATGGTCTTTTCGATGATCTTTTGCAGGGGCAGGTCTTCGAGCGCCCGCATGAACTTCTGCAGCCCGGACTCGATAGTCGGGAACTGGGGATAGGGGGTCTCCACATCGAGGAGTTTCACGGGGCTGTCAGGAAAAAAATCCAGCTGTATGTAAAGCTGGGCGGTGATCGGGCTCTGCAGCCCGAGTTTCGCGCGCAGCCCCCGCTCCTTGATGTAGAAGTCTATCGCTTCCCCTGCCCGTAGGTCACTGTATTTGGCATCCTCTCCCCCTATCTCTACGAGGGTTCTGGTGTCGTCGTCAATAATTTCGAACAAGACCGCGACATTTATATCGGCGGTCTCTCTGTCGTACACCACCGTGATTTCCGTAACCGAGCCCACGGTGACGCCCCGGAAGGATACCGGCGCCCCCACCTGCAGACCCTTTACCGAGCCATGGAAGAAGGCGACGTAGGTGAGGACTGGATGAAAAAACCGGCCGGAACCGAACACGATCAGCCCGACGACAAGCAGCGCCAGGGCGCCCAGCACGAAAGCGCCGATCAGGGTGGGGTTGGCCTTCTTACTCATGTTCGCCTCGCGTCAGAAAGCTGATCACCTTGGGGTCTTTGGAGGTATCCCGCAGGGTCTTGGGGTCCCCCTGGGCGATCATGGTCCGGGTCTCGGGGTCCAGAAACACCGAGTTATTCGCAATGGTGAAGATGCTGGCCAGCTCGTGGGTGACCACCACCATGGTGGTCTGCAGGCTGTCCCGCAACTCCAGGATGAGGTCGTCCAGGCGCCGGGAGCTGACCGGGTCCAGCCCTGCGGAGGGCTCGTCGAAGAACAGGATGCCCGGGTCCAGGGCCATCGCCCGGGCCACGCCGGCACGCTTCTGCATGCCCCCGCTGATCTCCGAAGGATAAAACGCCTCGAACCCCGCCAACCCGACCAGGGCGAGCTTCAACGAAGCCAGGTCTGCGATCTCGGCGGGGCTCAGGTCGGTATATTCCCCGAGGGGCAGGGCCACGTTCTCGGCCAGGGTCAGGGAGCTCCACAGGGCGCCGCTCTGATACATGACCCCGAAGCCGCGCATGACACGCTCGCGCTGCTCCGGTTCTATGTCCCAAAGATTCGCGCCGTCGATCAATACGCGCCCCTTGGCGGGCGCCTTCAGACCGTTGAGGACGCGCATCAGGGTGCTCTTGCCACAACCGCTGCCCCCCATGATGATGAAGATGTCCCCACGCTGGATCGTGAACGTGAGGTCCCGCTGGATCACGAAATCCCCATACGCCATGGTGAGGTCGGTGACGGTGATATGGGCATCGGCCTGGGTCATGGTGTGTGCGGCCCTCGCTCAGATACCCAGGGCGTTGAACACCACGGCAAAGATGCCGTCGGAGACGATGATGAAGACGATGCCGGTAACCACCGCCGAGGTGGCCGCCACACCCACCGCCGCGGAGCTGCGCCCGCTTTGCATGCCGCGCATACAGCCCGCGATGGCGATCAGCACCCCAAACACCGAACCCTTGAACAGGCCCACGGCGAAGTCTTCGGTGCTCAAGGCCGCCTGGGTCTGATTGAAATACTGTGTCGCACCCAGATCCAGCATGGTCACGCCCACCACCGCGCCCCCGAGTATACCCACGATGTTGGCATAGATGGTGAGCAGGGGCATCATCAGCATCAGCGCCAGCATGCGCGGCAGGACCAGAAACTCCATGGGCTCAATACCCAGGGTCTTGAAGGCATCGATCTCCTCGTTGACCTGCATGCTGCCCAATTGCGCCGCGAAGGCGGCGCCGGTGCGCCCGGCCATGATGATAGCCGTCATCATGGCACCCATCTCCCGCGCCATGGCCAGGCCGACCAGGTTGGCCACATAGATCTGGGCGCCGAACTGCGCCAGCTGCACCGCACCTATGAAGGCGAATATCAGACCCACCAGAAAGCTGATGAGCGTCACGATGGGCAGCGCCGCGGGACCGACCTCCTGGAGGACCAGGGCCAGGTCCCTGCCGCGAAAGCGGGCCTTGCCACGAAACAGGGCGCCGAAGGCCTGGACCGATTCGCCGACGAAGGTGACGGTCGCCTTGGCGTCGTCGTAAAATGCGAGGCTCTGTTCGCCCAGCAGGGCGAGAAAGTTGCGGGGTTTTTCCCCCTTGTGGGTGGCCTTGGGGGGGACCGCCGCGGCCAACGCCAACAGACGGCGCACACCTTCAGGCAGACCCTCGGGCGCGACCTCTACGTGATGCTCGCGGGCCTGGTCCTCGATCTTGACCAGGAAGGTCAACAGGCCGGAGTCCCATTCCGTAATCCCGGCCGTATCGAAGGCGATGCGCCTGACCGACTCGCCGCTCCCCAGTGCCTGCTCGAAGTCGCCGGTTGAAGGCAGAGTATTGCCCAGGGTCCAGGTCCCCGATAGTTTCAGCAGCAGACTGTCGCTTCCCGCAGGGTTGATTTCCAACCCGGGGGCCTGCTTCTCCGATGGGGTTGCTGTTGCGCCGACGACTGCCATCGCGGGGCTCGTTAATCCTTTTCTTAATCACTCAACAATAACAGTTTAGAGGATAAGAGAAAATCGACGCGATTAACAGCTCAAATGAAAGTTCCATCTGTGTTAATCCGTGTTCATCCGTGGTTAAGAGATTTTCAGCAATCTACACCTAGTATCTAGGTACTAGTACCTCAAATGCTAAATAGCTGCGATCAGACGGCGAGGATAAACTGCCGAGAGCAAGGCGCAACATCGCAGGAATAGCAGGCTCTCTTTCAAGATGTTGCAACGCAGCTATCGGTGATTTAGACCGTCGTATGGTCGTAGA
>JAUXGQ010000410.1 GCA_030621975.1 Gammaproteobacteria bacterium
GCAGTAGGACATCCTAAGTCCGACAGGCTCCTTAGACCAGCCAAAGGAGCAGGTGTCGAGTGAGGGTCTATTCGCTGTTACTCGGGACCTGCTCCCGCGTCGACCCGAGAGGCCGTGGGCGTCCGGGTTCGCGCCCACCAGCACATTGCAAGAGGCGCAGGTTCGCCCGCAAGCGGGCTCCTACGGATGGACGAACAGGCCCTACATCGAATGTGAAAAAGAATATTTAGCGCCGACTTACGTAAACCATGAACAGGTCTGGAGATACTGAACGGCACTTGGGAAAGGGCATGATCTATGCCGCCTGGATCCTCGCCCTTGGGCTTTTGACCTGGGTCTTCAGTGGGTTTCTGGAGTATCAGCGCAATCCGAACCGATATGCGGAAGCCTCTGTCGATGACCGGGGCAACATCGAGGTGACCCTGCAGCGAAACCGGGCCGGTCATTATCTGGCCGGCGGGCAGATCAACGGTCAGCAGGTGGTGTTTCTACTGGATACCGGTGCCACCGATGTGGCGGTTCCCGAAACGCTGGCCAACAGACTGGGTTTGGAACGCCAGTATCGCTCCGTATCCCGCACCGCCAACGGCAATATCACCATCTGGTCGACCCGGCTCGAGAGCGTCGATCTGGGGGGGATCCGGCGACGCAACGTGCGTGCCTCGATCCTGCCGAACATGACGGGAAATGAAGTATTGCTCGGTATGAGCTTTCTGAAGCACCTCGAATTGATCCAGCGCGGGGACACGCTGACCCTGCGCACAGAAATGTGAAGTTATTTTGAAGCGAGCCCTTAGTGCCCGCAGAGCCGGCACAGGCCGCCACGGCGCGGGTCGCCTGCTCCGGAAAGACCGCCGTCGGGCCCGCACATTACGGTGTGCGCCCCACCGAAGAACAGATTGCGGTCGTCCCAGAGCTTCTGGCGAGGGAATTCGTCGGCAAGCGCCCGAATCAGGTGCTCATCGCGCGGCGGCTCGAGGTTGAGAAGACCGGATTCGAAGTGGATGCGGGGTTTGACTACCGCGGTTTCCACCGGCATCTCGAAATCCACGAGATTGGTAATTACCTGCAAAATGGCGCTACGGATTCTGTTGGAGCCCCCTGAACCGGTCGCGACGATCCGCCCGTCGCGGGTAAACACCAACGATGGCGCCATCATGGAGGCGATCCGCCGGTTTGCCGGCCATCGATGAAATCCCTGAGCGTTGATATCCTCCTCGCCCAGTATGTTGTTCAGCATGATCCCGGTGCCGGGCAGTACGTACCCTGAGCCCTCGCCGTTGGACAAGGTCATGCTGGCGAGATTGCCCTGCGCGTCCGCAACGCTGATCTGGGTAGTGCCCCGCGTGCACTGGCTGTGCTGGTGCAGCAGTTGTCTGAAGCGGGACACAAAAGGCCGGCTGAGTATTCTGCGGATCGTCCTCTCGTCGAGACTCGAATCCAGCTCCTCGCCGCGGCGCAGCTGCTGGGTCAGGCGCATGGCCCGGGTCAGAATCCTCAGGTGGGCCTCATCGCCGAATTCGCACTCCCCCAGGCGCACCTCCTGCAGCAGGGACAGGGTAAAGGCGATCAGTGCACCGCCCAGGGCTGGTGCCGGGTTGGTGATCACACGCGACCCGCGATAATCGAATTTCAGGGGGCTGCGCCGTATGACCTCATAGTGGGCCAGATCTTCCCGTCGCAAATAACCCCCTCCGGCATGACAATCGCTTACCAGCGCGTGGGTCATCTCCCCCTGGTAGAACAGATCTTCACCCTCGCTAACAAGCGCTTCGAAGCTGTCGGCCATGTCCGGCTGGCGCACCCGCTCGTCCTGCCGGGCAAACCGGCCCGGGGACTCATCGGTTGCGTGCAGCCGCAGGGCTTCCGGCGTGGCGCTCAGAATCGGGGCCACGATATTCGAGATGTAGTGCTGGAAGGCGTTGAGCCGGATCCCCTGGCGGGCCGCATCCAGGGCGGGTTTGACGATCGCATTCAGGGGTAACCGGCAGAGATCACGGTGAATCTGAAACAGTCCGCCTACCACGCCCGGCGTCGCAATGCTCCCCAGTCCTATGTGAAACTCCTGCTGTGCCTTGCCGAAGTCCGCCAGGATGGGATAAAAGTCGACCGCGGCAAGGGGTATCTTTCTGCGCGGTGTTTGCGCGAAGAAATCGTAGAGTATCGGGTTGCCTTGCGGCCGGTGGGCAAGCAGAAAACCGCCACCGCCAAGGGATGCCAGAACGGGCTCGGCTACGCAGCTTGCGAACAGCGCCCCCAGGGCGGCGTCGAAGGCGTTTCCGCCGTCCTCCAGGAGCACGCTTGCCGCATTCGCAGTTATTTCATGTCCGGCCGCTACAATCCCAGGAGGTCGTGCCATGGTTTTTTCCGTAAATGGGGTCTCCACTTAGCTGTGCCGACCACAATATCTTGTAGGTCATTTTGCACATACCCCCAGACCATCCGCAATATGTTGACGATAGTACAGCTAAGTGGAGACCCCATTTTTCCGTATTACCGAGCCCCCATAACATATCCGGAATGCCCAGGAGTTCAAGGTTTTAGTTAGGCGTGTCGATTAATCTCTGGCAGACTAGCGTTATATTGCGTGTGAATCAGCCCTGAACCTGATTACCCGAACCTGATCAATTGAAAGCAGACCACGAATTACTGGATTCCGGAGGCCTTTCCGCTGACAAGCGGTCGGGTCAGGACAGACGTTCCAGCAGATACCAGGGGAGCGACTCCAAGGTATTGAAAGAGCGGCTGTCCGAGGCCCGCCGTCAGGCGCGGCTGGCCGACCAGGAGCGCAGGGCGGCGGACGAACGGGCCAAGCGGCTTGAGGAAGAGGCCAAGGAACTGCGCCGCCACATGGAAGAATACGCCGGTGAGCCCCAGGGCGCCCCCGGTGTCGATGACGAAGAGCTGAACACGCTGCGGGCCGAACTGGATCGGGTAAAGACGGAGGCGGAAGGCGATGTCGACAAGCTGCGCCAGGAATTAGCTCACGCCCAGCTTCAGGCCAGCCTGGTCGCCGATTCCGGGGATGCCGAAGAAAAGTCCCGTCTGGAGGGCGAGGTAGATGGCTTGATTGGTTCCCTGGCCAAACGCGAGGGGGAACTGGGACACTTACGTGACGAGGCGGCTCAGGCTCAAAGCAGGCGCCGCGAGGCGGACGACGCCCTCCGGCAGGCGGAAATCAGGCGCCGCGAGGCGGACGAGGCTCGAAAACAGGCCGAGGCCAAGCGCCACGAGGTAGAAGAGGCTCGAGGACAGGCGGAAGAGTCGCGACGGAAGGCGGAAGAGGCCCGCGAGGACGCGGAGGAGGCCCGCGGGGCGGCGGAGGCCGTCGTTAATGAACTGCGCCAGGAGA
>JAUXGQ010000203.1 GCA_030621975.1 Gammaproteobacteria bacterium
GTCCACGTACAACTGGTACTGGCTGGTGGACGGCCTGATGGATCACGGTTACAAGTTGCGCTTGGCCAATCCCGCCGGGATTCAGCGGTGTCCTTCCGGCAAGCCTGGAAAATCGAAGATTGTTTTGCTTGAACAGGCCGGCAGGGCGGGATCAGGTGCGATTCGCGGCGCTGGTGGCGCGCGCGGGGATGGTATCTGAATAGTTCCAGGGCATCCATTGGTCGGGGTGTTCGGCGAGTTCTTTGGGATGCTCGAGCAGTGCGATGATGTAGTCGGAGGGGTTCTGGCCGCCCAGTTCGCAGGTATGTATCAGGCTCATGAAGAGGTCGCCGACGCGGGCGCCGTTTTTGGTTTTGTAGAAGTAGGCGTTCTTCCTGTGGAGGATGGCCTTCTTCAGTGCTCTTTCGCAAATGTTGTTGTCGAGCGGCGCACCGGATACGCGGAGGAAGAGGGTGAGCTTCACCCAGTGCTTCTGCATGTAGGTAATTGCGGAGCCCAGGCCGCTGTTGGGCTCTACCCTTTTCTCGTCGATCTCGGCCGCCATGTAGGTCTTGAGCTCTGCCATGAGCGGGCCGCTCTCGGCTTTGTGAAAGCGCAGGCGCTGCTGGGGTGACATTCCTTCATTGCGGGCGGTGGCGTCGTTCTTGTAGACCCCCTCCAGGAAATTCAGCACGTGCAGACATTCGCCGGGGAAGTTCGGCGCCACCTCGACGAACTTGCGGCGACCATGGGCCAGGCAATTGGCCAGGATGGTCTGGAGCTCAGCGGGCATGTTGCTCGCAAGTGCGTCGCACATCTGGATGGGCTTGCCCAGCTCCGAACTGCGCTGCTTGAGCAATTCGGTGAGATTCTCGCCCGCGTGGTTGACTCCCGTGAAAAACAGCGCCAGCCTGCGCTTCCCGACTTTCGAGACGATGCCGGTGGTAAAGACCCCCTTGCGACCCTCGGCGAAGTCCTGCTTTTCCAGCTTCAGTATCTTCATGGTGGTGTCATCGAGGTGAACCACATCTCCCCCGGCGGCGACTCGAACCAGTTCCGCAAATGCCGGGCGAGCGCTGCGATAAGCCCTCTCGATTATATCCCATTGCGTCGAACTCGGCAGAGGAATCCCCAGCCAGTTCTCCAACTTATCCAGGCGATTAAAGGGAAACCCGGTTCCGTATTTCAAAAGGGCGATCATGGCAGCCGAAGAGGCATCGTACTTCTCCTCGCCCACGCCCTCCGGCGCGGAGGCGGTGAACACCTCGTTGCACAGATTGCAGCGTAACTTTTCCAGCATGTAAATCGTGGCGGAGAGAGGAGCCTGCCCCTTGATGCGCACGATTGTCCCGGGAGTCCACTTGTAAAGCTTGCCCTTGGGACACTCCGGACAGGCATCCCCCTCCTTGAGCGACTCGTGAGGCACCTCGACCTTTTTGCCGCCGGTGTAAGCCTCGGCCGCGTTGCGGCCGTGTCCGGGTGCCTTCTTCTTCGTTGCTTTGCGATCCTCATCGGAAGCGCCGGGAGCAGATTCCCCCAGCACCTTCTTCAACACCTGTTGCGTTTTCTCCGTAGCCGCGCCGAAGAGCATGTCCTGCAGTCGCTTGACCGACGCCCCATTCTTCTCCAGTTCCCGGGTCAGAAACAGTAACGTCTCCAGCATTCCCTGAAGTATCTCGAGCTCTTCTGCGGTTAACGAAGCCCTGGCCTTTTCGATTATCCTTTCCGCCCTGTCCATATCGATGTCGAGTCGCTTGACCTTCTTCGCTTTCTTTCTCCCCTTTCCCATCTTCAACCACCAAGAATTTCGCGAAACCGCCGCTGGAGAGGATACCCCAGGATATCCTTGATCGACCGGTTCGGCCGACCCGTCTGATCGTCCTTGCCTCGCCCCGTAGTCTGCCCCATGACAATCCAGTTCGCCGCACGATAACACGTGCCCCGAAACCGCGTCGTGTCCACAAACGTCTCCAGAAAAACCACACGGTGACCGTACATGCACTCCCAGTCCATCGGAAGCTGACGCGCCATCCGCCCCAGAATGTGCGACGCCAGATGCGGCACCCTTACCCACGGCAGGATCAGGAAGCGGGGGTTGTAGGCGATCAAATGGATGTTGTTGCGCCGCGCCTCCGGCGACCAACCGATGAACCGGTCTCGCGCCCCCAGATGACGCGGCGCCGAACTCCAGGCCAGACAGCCACAGGGCCGATCCCCCGAGTACACCATGTATTTAAGATGCTCGCCCACCGGCTGAGTGTAGCCCAGGTAATGATGTTCCTCAATAAGACCGTTGAACGTCGCCTCATCCTTACTGCGCCGCACCTGCCGAAACTCCAGCGGCTGAAAATCAGAAAGCCGACCCTCAATCGGATGGGCCTCCACCTTTACCGCACGTGGCTTCACGCGCTTTGCCAGAGGGTTCAGGGTCCTCCGGCGCACCGGCGGAAGCTCAATGTGCCCCCCGCGGTGAAGCCCAAGCATCAAACCCCGGCAAACCATGTCTTTCAGCGCCCCGTTGGGTTGTACCCAGTTCCACGCCTCGCAGAGCAACTTCGAAAGCGCCCAGCGACTGGCCGTGGGATTCTTAGAAATCAACTCGCGGATGAAGACCACGTCCGCATCCGTAACCACCCGGCCCCGATACTTGAATCCAATCCCCATGAACGAAAGCATAACAACGAACGATTCGGAACGCAAGTCCCTTATGTCTTTTCTCTCACTCCCCGGAACCTACGCGCCGCCAGCACGGCGCGCCTCTCGCCGCCGAGGCATCGCCACCCGAAAACAGAACCGGCAACTGATGCGCCTCAAGCCCTCTGGTCAGCGCCGTCGAACTCTCCGGCCACCACCGAAATCGTCCCTTCGACATCCGCTTCTGGCACAGCCAGAACCCCTGACCATCGTAAATCAATATCTTGATCGCCTTGGCACTGCGGTTCCGGAAAACAAATACGCAGCCGCTGAATGGATCCTTGCGCAGCGCCTCCCGGCACACCCGCGCCAGACCGTCTATCCCCTTCCTGAAATCAGCCGGCTCCACCGCCACCAGAATCCGCATCTGCGGCGTTACCTGAATCACAACCCGCCCCTCCGAAACGCAAACGCGATCCCCGCAAGATCCGGACTCACCGCGCCACGCAAATGCATCCGCAGCTTCGCACCGCTGCCATCCTCCAACTCAACCGTGCATTCACTACCTCGTGTAAGCTCCGCAGGCAAACACTCAATGAAATCCACCGCAGCACCAGTGCCGCCATCGGCCACTCCGGCAACCCGCTTCTTCAACGAATAGTAATCCAAACCCAGCGCCCGGGCCGTTCGATTCAAACCATGCTCCCCGGCTAACTCCACCGCCAGCGACCACAACTCCCCAGGAAGCCGCCCTCGCCGCCGGTGCCCCTCACGATACCTGCCGAATCGATCTCGCGCCTTCGCCAGCCCCGCTGGCAGCCGCGCCTTCCTCCTCGTTCCCGCTTTCGCCTTCGCACCCATCAGCTGTCCTCCATCCTATGGACCGGTTTAGACAGCTGAACATACCTGACCGCTCAATTCATTGCACGCAGGCTTGCCGGAAGGACACTCACGATCCGCCGCCGCGCTCGTGGGCGTTCTGGGCGCACGAGACGAAAGTGTACGGGCGGCTGCGCAGAGGGCGTAGGCTGCAATAGGCCCAGCGGCAGCCCTCTGTGCCGGGCATTCCGGTGACACCCACCGTTATCGCCCGACACTTTTCGCGCCCTTGTTGCGCGGTTTCCCCTTCGGCCAACCGATCGGCTGCGGCCGTAGCTTGCGACCTGTCTTCTTCTCGAGTCGTTTGGCCCAGCGATCGTCACCGTAGGGCCGGCCCGTACCCATGTGCAACTCGATGCGCTTCGCCTCCATCTCGTTCTGGCCGTCACGCAGCACCTCGCGCCAGGGCCATCCGAGCACCTCGGCGATGCGCTCGCGGACCAGAGCATCGCGCTTGCGACGCCGCAGGCTGTATCGCGCGCTCGACCACGGCCAGTCTTCGGGACGCTCCGCCGCCCGGGCCTTTACGGGGTTAAGCTCCACGTAGCGCATCACCGCCATGAGGTGCGCGTCCCGCTGCACCGGATAGGACTCGAAGCGCCCCTGGAAGAGCCGGCCGCGTACCCCCTCGCGGAAGTTGACGTGGCGCACGTAGCGCCAGTGCGCCTCGCCGATAGCCCTGGCCAGGGATTCCTTCCTGCGGGGCACGGCCACCAGGTGAACGTGATTGCTCATCAGGCACCAGGCCCAGAAGTCCACCTTGTGCTTGGCCGCTGACTCGGCCAGGCAGGCCAGGTACATCTTGCGGTCCTCGTCGTCCGCGAAGATATCCATGGAGCGCACCCCGCGCTGGGTGAGGTGGTGCGGAAGACCGGGGACGACTACTCTCGCTATTCGCGCCATGGTGAAGGGCACCCTACCTGCGAGAGCAGTGGCTGTCAAGGATAATAAGGGTGGGTGTCACCGGAATGCCCCGGAATGCCCCTCGCGAAGACAGTACTCGCTTATCGTCAGCCCGCTGTCCGCACAACCCTCCACCACCGAATGCCAACGCGCCTCCCGCTCCGCTGGCGCCAGTTTCCTCCGCTGCTTCGTCGCCATGATCCTGTCTCCTTTCGCCCCCCGATGCGGCGAAATCTTGACAGAAACCGGCTCTCAGTGGAAGATGGGGTTCACAGGACGCTTACCTTCAACTGATTCACGAAGAACCTCTTACCAGATGTCTCGATGTCTCCCGATGTCTCCAGTTTCAGCGTGTCCCCGATGTCTCCCCCGATGTCTCCGATGTCTCCCTGACGGCTGGTTCAGCTTTCGGGGCGGGCTTGGCAGGCCCCTTCAATGTCTCCGGGATATGAGGTGGCTTCTTTCGGTCCAGAAGGTCTTCGCTCTTCAGGACGTAGCCATGGACCTTATCATTGTACTTGAAGTTATTGCGGTTAGCCCAAAGCCAACTGCGTAGCTTGTCGA
>JAUXGQ010000175.1 GCA_030621975.1 Gammaproteobacteria bacterium
GCTTTGAATAAAAGGCTTGCCCACTGGTTGAAGACCAAAGGGTGGCGGCGGGGTCTGTCGGAAAAGGACAGAAAAGCCCTCTACTGCAAGATTGCACCCTTCGCCGCCTGGGTGCTCGAAGAGCATCGCGCCGAGGTTTTGAAAGCCGGCGCGAAAATCCAGAAGATGGATGACAAAACACTCCACGAACTGCGCATCGATTGTAAGAAACTGCGCTATGCATCCGAGTTCTTCGCACCGTTCTACGCAGATGCGATGCCCCCCTTTACCCGGCATCTGAAACAGTTGCAGGATGTATTGGGACTGCTGCACGACTGCACGGTGATGGACGGTCTGCAAAACGACCTGTTGCAGGGCAAGCAGGTGAAAAAACTCGGAGGGGTCGCCCGCAGGTTGATGACACAGCGCAAGAAATCCGCCCTGGATCTGAAGGAGGTGCTGTTCCAATCCTGGGACAATTTCGCGGATGCAAAGCCACCTTGGCTGGCGCGATCGACATGACCTCGTCTGTACTTTAATCCGTTCCTCAGGCAACCCAAGGTGACCGAACGTCAAAAAATACTGGTCGTCGATGACACGCCGGCGAATATCCATGTGCTGGCCGAGACCCTCAGAGCGGACTACACCGTGGTTGCGGCGACCAATGGGTATAAGGCGTTGCAGTTGGCGGTCAAGAAGCCGTTGCCGGATATCATTCTGCTGGACGTAATGATGCCGGGCCTGGATGGCTATGATGTTTGCGCCCGTCTCAAGGGGGAGGCGGCCACAACGGATATACCCGTGATCTTTGTCACCGCGTTGACCGAGGCGGGTGACGAGGCCAAGGGTCTTGCCCTCGGTGCCGTCGACTACATCACCAAGCCCATCAACCCCAGTCTGCTGAAGGCTCGGGTGCGCAACCAGTTGGAGCTGAAGCGTCACCGCGACCATCTCCAGGAACTGGTGGATGAACGTACCCGCGAACTCAAGCTGACCCAGGAGGTCACCATCGAGGCCATAGGCGCGCTTGCCGAGTACCGGGATCCGGAAACGGGCGGACATATCAGGCGCACGCAGCACTATATGCGGATACTCGCCACACGACTGTGTCAGAACCCGAAATACGCACCTTTCCTGGATCATGCGGCAGTGGAGTCGCTCTATCTGTCAGCGCCCTTACACGATATCGGCAAGGTGGGTGTCCCCGACAGTATCCTCCTGAAACCGGGCAAACTCACCGATGAAGAGTTCGAAAACATGAAAAAGCATGCCGACTTCGGCCGGGATGCCATCAAGTCGGCAGAGCGCCGGTTGGGTGAAAACTCCTTTCTGCGCTACGCCCGTGAGATAGCGGAAACCCATCACGAAAAATGGAACGGATCGGGCTATCCTTGCGGCCTGCAAGAAGATGAGATTCCACTATCAGGAAGGCTGATGGCCGTCGCGGACGTCTACGACGCCTTGATCAGCAAGCGGGTATACAAACCTCCTTACCCTCACAGCGAAGCCGTGCGCTTGATCGTCGACGGCAAGGGAAGTCACTTTGACCCGGATGTGGTAGACGCGTTTTTCAGCATCCAGGAGGAATTTAGAAAAGTCGCTCTCGAATTTGCAGACTTCGAGGAAGAGAAACAGCTTTTGAGGGAGTAGTAACTCAGCGCTTGGCGAGTGTGTACCTCACCCGGCATAGCCGGAACTGCAGAGGTAGGCTGGGGCTCGCCCCAGCTCTTTGTTTCGCAAGCCCGTACGCAGCAAAGCTGGGGCAAGCCCCAGCCTACATTTGCTGGTTGATGCTGATGGGTTGTCAGCGCTAAATTCTTTGTCATTTTGCACAAGACTGACAGACTAAGAGACTAACCGTTTTCTGCTCGGTTTCGCCACGGGAACAGTCGTTGCGAAAGCGAGGCGGGTTTTGAGGGACATATCTTCGCCAGATCGACGGGAAGTGGTTCAACCGGTTCACCGTCGACGATCACCCTACCGTCTTCCATCGCAATGACCCGATCGGCGCTGTCGATCAGCACCGGGTCATGGGAGGCGATGACGAATGTGGTGCCATACTGCTGGTTCAGACGTCGCATTAAAGCAATCAGGTTGCGCGCCGTGTTGCTGTCCAGGTTCGCCGTGGGCTCGTCCGCCAGCACGATCTCGGGCGTCATGGCCAGGGCGCGGGCGACCGCGACTCTTTGTTGCTCCCCTCCCGACAGTTGGTCCGGACGCCGCTCGCCCAGCTCGGAGAGTTCCACCTCATGCAGCCAGCGGTCGGCATTGCGAAAACACGCTTCGCGAGAATGCCCCTGCAGTTGGCAGACGTAGGCGATGTTTTCCCGCGCGGTAAGTACCTGAATAAGATTGAAGGCCTGAAATATGAAGCCAAGATGGCGCAGGCGAAACAGGGCACGTTGGTCTTTGGATCCTTGCAGGACGTTTTTGCCGCAGATGCTTACGCTGCCCTTATCCGGCAGCTCCAGTCCGCCCATGATACTCAACAGGGTGCTTTTTCCGGATCCGGAACGGCCCGCCAGTACCACGAACTCCCCTTTTCGGATGGCGCAGTTAACACCATTGAGCGCAGGGTGGGCCACTTTTCCGGTCCAGAAGCACTTGAAGAGATCCTTTACCCTGATGATCTCCTGCGTATTCTCGTCTCTGTCTTTGGTCATCTAGGTTCTCCGTAAGACGTGCGCCGGGTCGATGCGAGTCGCTTTCCAGGCCGGATAGATACCGCCAATGGCGGCCGCAACCAAGGTCGACGCGAGAATAAGAATGCCCATGTCCAGCGTAAGACGCGGCCGAATAACCGGGTTCATATAAAAGAACTCGAAGGCGTTTGCGAACCGGGTGAGATCAATGCCTGTCTCCGAGAAGGCGAGTACGGTCAACGCACCCGCCGCGTAGCCGATAACCGCGCCGCCCAGGATGAGGAGCACCGATTCCAACAGCACCATACGGAACAGTTGGCTGCCCTGGGTGCCGATGGCCTCCATGACCGCCAACTCCCGGCTGCGCTCGTGCAGTGCCATGAGCATGGTGTTCAGGATCTCCGCCAATACGAGCGCCACCACCACCAGGATGATCACCAGGCTGTAGGCGGCACTAAAGCGCAACCACTGGGAGACCATGGGATCCAGTTCAAGCCAGGTCATGATCTCGTAGTCGGCGGCAGGGAGCAGGCCGGTTAGACGCCCCTGCAGGATATCCACGATGAAATGATTGTCGGTGCGAATCACCAGGTCGGTGATCGCGTCCCCCATTTCCAGCCACTGTTGGGCAATCGGCAGGGCGACCAGGGCAAAGCGTTTGTCGATTTGGGGCGCCCCGGTCTTCAGAATACCACGCAGGCAGAATACCTCGGACACCATGCCGCCCTGCGGCGTCTGCGCCATGAGCACGATCCTGTCACGCAGTTGTACGCCCAGGTTCCGGGCCAGATCGGCACCCAGGATCAGTTCGCGACGCTTGTAATCGGTGCGTAACCAGCCGCCGGCAGCAATATGTTCATGGAGGCGGCTCACACCGGGCTCCCGTTCGGGATCCACTGCAATGATCTCAACGCCGACGCTGGTTGCCGAGATCGACGCCAGGCCGGAAGAGCGCAGCCGGGGTGCCAATGCGGTAACTCCCTCTAGAGATCTGACCCGTTCCGTCAGCGCCTTCGGCTGCTTAAGGTGCAGATTGAGGTCGCGAGTTTGTTCGAAGCCGCGGGCATGAATCCGCAGGTCGCCCGACTGGGTGAGGATGAAATTATCCTGCATCTCCTGTAGCCAGCCATCCTTCAACGCCCCCAGAAAGGTCAGGGCGGCTACGCCGAAAACAGTGACCAGCAGTGTAATGGCGGACCTGCGCGGATTGCGCATCAGGTTGCGCACCCCGAACAGGAAATAACGCCTCAGGCCGAGTCGCGGTACTCTATCCATTGCGGATCGCCTCGACCGGTTCCAACCGGGTGGCTCGCCAGGCCGGATACAGACTCGCCGCGAGAGTGGCGAGCAGAAATACCAGGACCGCCGCGCCCAGATGTCCCAGTTGCAGATGGGGATGGATGACGGGATCTACGTAGAAGCGTGCCGTGTTGCCGAGCAAGCCGGAAAGGTCAATGCCGGATACGCCCAGCCACGTCACGATCGAACTCCCCAGCAGCAGGCCCAGAAGGATTCCCCCGGCGCCAACAAAGAGCGCTTCCAGTACGATCAAGGCGGCGATTTCCCGCCGCCTGTTGCCCAGTGCCAGCAAGATGCCGAATTCACGGGTGCGCTCCAGCATGGACAGAAGCAGGGTATTGAGCACGCCGCCCAGGACGATGAGCATCATGACACCCATGAACAGATACAGAAAACCATCGTGCAGGATGATCCATTCCTTCATCACCGGAAACATCTCGTCCCAGCGCATAACCTCATAGTCCTGTGCCGGCAAGGACTCCCGCAGGGACCCGGCAACCGCGTCCAACCGGTCGCTTTCCACCCGCATCAATACGTTGGTCACCCTCTCATCCATCTCCAGCATCTCCTGGAGTGCCGTTAGGGGTACAAGCGCCAGACCGCGATCTATGCCCATTTCTCCGCTGGTGATCAGGCCGGAAAGTTCGAACTCTTCGGCCACCAGTTGCCCGAATCTGTTATAAGCCACCAGTACCAGGCTGTCTCCCAGTTCGATCTTCAGGTTGTTCGCGGTAGCCGCGCCCAGGATGACGGTATTCCGATCATCGGAACTGAAGAAAGCGCCCTTGTCGACTTTTTGCGGAAGGCGGGTGACCAGGGCCTCCCGTTCGGGATTCAGACCGATCAGAATGACACCTGCCGACACCTCTTCCGATGCGGCGAGGGCGAAGGTTTCGAGGCGGGTGCTCCAATGCGCTATACCCAGGGGTTGCAGCAGATCAACCACCTCCTGCGGCGTTTCGATATGCCGTTCCAATTCCGGACGCTCGAAAAATCCCGAGCGATGAATCTGCAGGCTGCCGACAATCGTATCCTGGAAATTACGCACCATGTTGCCATGCAGGCCGTCATTGAAACTCCATAGAAGCACCAATGCGGCCAGACCTGTACCGAGTGCCGAGACGGTCAATACAGTGCGGCGCAGGTTCTGCGTCAGATTGCGCAGTGCAAGGGCCAGGATAACCGGTTTCAAAGTTACTTTTTCCCTGCTTTACCCGTGTTAAACACGAACAGTTCTCTTCCGATAGCGACGTCGAACTGGACATCTTCGATGTTGATCTCCGTGTGTTAAGTCGGATCGTAGCCATGTCGTTCTGTGAGCCAAGGAGTTGTAA
>JAUXGQ010000031.1 GCA_030621975.1 Gammaproteobacteria bacterium
ATGGGCGTCGAGGCGCCCGTCTGACAAGGCGTAACAACGCAGAAATATTCGTTATATTGCTAGTTGTTACAACGCGGTCAGGCGGGATGGATCGGCGCACAGAAATGTGAAGTTATTTTGAAGCGAGCCCTAAAGGCGAGGGGTTTGCGGATCCCCTATCGGAGACTCTAAAAAAAAAGCCCCCCGAGAGGGGGCTTTTCGCACAGCATATGTCTGCTCCAGTACGCCTGGTGGGAAATCCGGGCTACAGGCTGAAATACATGTCGAACTCGACCGGATGCGTAGTCATGCGCATACGAGTCACTTCGTCCATCTTGAGGTCGATGTACCCGTCGATCACATCGTTGGAGAATACGCCGCCCGTGGTGAGAAACTCACGGTCTTTATCCAACGCCTCCAGCGCTTGATCCAGCGAGTTGCACACGGTCGGGATCTCCCGCTCTTCCTCCGGCGGCAGATCATACAGGTCCTTGTCCATGGCGTCACCGGGATGGATCCGGTTCTGGATCCCGTCCAGGCCGGCCATCATCAGGGAGGCGAAGGTCAGATACGGGTTGCCGCAGGAATCCGGGAAACGCACTTCGACGCGGCGCCCCTTGGGATTGGATACATAAGGGATCCGAATCGAAGCCGAGCGATTGCGGGCGGAGTAGGCCAGCAAGGTCGGCGCCTCGAAGCCTGGAACCAGACGCTTGTAGCTGTTGGTGCTGGCATTGGTAAAGGCATTCAAGGCCCGGGCATGCTTGAAGACACCGCCGATGTAATACAGCGCCGCGTCGGACAGGCCGCCGTATTTATTTCCCGCAAAGATGTTGGCGCCATCCTTTGCCAGTGACTGATGCACATGCATGCCGCTGCCGTTGTCGCCGACCAGTGGCTTGGGCATGAAGGTAGCCGTCTTGCCATAGGCGTGGGCCACGTTCAGTACGCAGTACTTGAGGATCTGATTCCAGTCGGCGCGCTTGACCAGGGTCGTGAACTGGGTGCCGATTTCACACTGTCCGGCAGTCGCCACTTCGTGGTGGTGCACCTCCACTCCGACCCCCATCTCCTCCATGGCCAGACACATGGCGGCACGCATGTCGTTGAGCGAGTCCACCGGGGGAACCGGGAAGTAGCCGCCTTTGGTGCCCGGGCGGTGGCCGATGTTGCCGTCGTCGTATACCCGCTCGGAATTCCACTCCGCCTCCTCCGAGTCCACCTTGTAGAAGGCGCCGCTCATATCGGCCCCCCAGCGAACGTCGTCCAGCACGAAAAACTCGGGCTCCGGGCCAAAGTAGGCGGTATCGGCAATCCCGGTGGATTTGAGGTAGGCCTCGGCACGCTTGGCCAGCGACCGGGGATCACGTTCATAGCCCTGCATGGTGCTGGGCTCGAGGATATCGCAACGGATGTTCAGAGAGACCTCGTCGGAGAATGGATCCAATACGGCGGTATCCGGTTCCGGCATCAGTACCATATCCGACTCGTTGATGCCTTTCCAGCCGGCGATGCTGGAACCGTCGAACATCTTGCCGTCCGTGAAGAACTCTTCGTCGACAGTGCTGGCGGGCATGGATACATGCTGCTCTTTACCGCGGGTGTCGGTGAAGCGAAGATCCACAAACTTCACTTCGTTATCTTTTATCATCTTCAGGACGTTCGATGCCATCTTGCTCTCCAAATTAATCGAAAATTGCTTGCTGTGGTAAGGGGCCTGTCGAATTGAGGACCGACTACCGCCGGTAGAATCGCCCCCAATCCGACAGGCACCTTACGGGTCGGATATCGGAAACCTTTGCCACCACAGTGCCCGTATGAAAGGCAGGAACTATGCCATGGAACCGGAGAAATTCCCAATCCTTATGACCGCCCGCGACCAACCCGGGCGAACAGATCCTGCCGGAAACCTTTCAGCATAATGAAAACAACGAGTTAGCTCTTCATGGGCAGCACAATACTGCTCCCGAAGAGGGGCCTTTGAAACGATGCGCGGGACGATCATCCCGGTAGGGGCAAGCAAACCCCCCGCAAATAAAGCGCCAAGTTGGTGCGTTTCCCCGAAATCGCACAACTACAGTGCATCAACCAAAGAAGATCCGCACCGCCCCGAATTCCGATTTGTTGCTCAACGCCGCCTGCAGCGAATGTTCCAGCTCGTGCGCCTGTTCCGGGGATTCATAGCACTTCAGGGGAAAGAAGACTTCGATGTCGATTCGGCCATTCAGGTAATGCAGCACGACCCGCTTCTTCAGGTCGGCGCAGGGCAGGTCTTTCCACAGCCCCTCCAGGAGCCGAAGGGTCGCAGTCCGCAGGGGCAATCCCCGGCTGGGCGCGGATTTCTCGTCGTCCTCGGGGTCGATATGCACGGTCACATCGTTGAGTTCATCGACCTCATCGATCAGTTTCAAGGACACCGAGTCGCTGATCCGGTGACCCTCCGAAACACTCAGCCAGGGTTCCACCAGCACATGCACATCCGCTACCGCACGGCCGCCCATCTTGCGGGTGCGCAGCATGTGGACCGCCCGCACGCCGCCCACGGATAAAATCGTATCCTGGATCTTCTTCACCCGCTCCTCGCTCAACCCCACGTCCACCAGTTCCTGCATGGCTTTCCAGCCGAGATCCCAGCCGATGCGCATTATCATCAAACCCACGCCCACGGCCGCGATCGCATCCAGGTAGGGCAGACCCACCAGCGTACCCCCGATCCCCACCAGCACCACTATTGAAGAAACGGCGTCCGAGCGATGGTGCCAGGCATTGGCGAGCAGCAGATTCGAGCGCACCCGCCGCGCCACCCAGACCGTATAACGATACAGCGCCTCTTTGACAACGATGGAAAACAGGGCGACATAAAGTGTGATCACCGCCGGCTGCAGCAACTCTGCGGGGTGAAAAAGGCGCTCCGCGGCGTTCCAGCCGATACCGATGGCCACCAACACCAGCACGATACCGAGCCCCATGGTAGCCGCCGTCTCGAAGCGGTCGTGCCCATACGGGTGCTCCGCATCCGGCCCTTCCTGGGCGTGATGCGCCGCAAAATAGACCAGGGCATCGGTCAACAGATCCGAGACCGAGTGCACACCGTCCGCCACCAGGGCCTGTGACTGGCCGAGCACCCCGATCAGGATCTTGGCCACCGCGAGCAGGATGTTAACCAGCGCGCCCACAATGGCCGCCTGGCGCGTTGCCTGGAAACGCTGCGACCTTTGAGAAATCTCGGATCCGTTCAGCAAACTATCCATGTCCCACCTCGAGCTCTATCACATAGTCCTCGCCCTCGCGACGGGTCTCGATCACCTTGTGACCGTTGACCCGACACCAGGCGGGTATATCCTGCATTGCCCCCGGATCGGTACACACGGCTGCCAGTCGTGTTCCGGGTTTCAGTTGTTGCACCCGGTCCTGGACCCGGATGACGGGCAACGGGCACAGCAGGCGGCGCGCGTCTAGGATCTCCGGGCTCACAGCAGCCACTCCGAGGGTATCTCATCGGCCGGCAAGGGCGCCACTCGCAGGTGTTGAGTTTTCCCGTCCAGCCCGGTCGCCTCCACCTCCACCTGCGCCGCATCCCGACCCTGGCTGTAGCGGGCGGTCAGCCGTGCGGCCAGCATCAGGTCATCCCCGCACAGGGTGCCGTCGACCAGGGTCAGGGGTCCCGCATGGCTGACGGTCGTGAGATGCACGAAACCCTTGCGGTAGCCCTGCAGAAACCGGCCTTCACCTTCCTCACGGGAGATAATGAGCTTGAAGTGGGGGCGCGGGCGCAGGTGCCGGCCCACCTTGAGCAGCATGATGTCATCCAGATCATAAGACTTCCGGCCCCGGCTGTTCCACAGGTCCGCCAGCTTTACCGAATATTGGGCATCGGTGAGAAAGCAGCAGCCGCCCGCGGGCTGGGCGTAATCCTCGAACCCGAATTGTCTGGCCAGCGCGATCTGCGGCTTGCGGGTGCGGCCATTGAATCCATAGAGTTCCTCCCGGTTTACCCAACCTTCCCGCTCCGGGCGGGTTTCCGGCAGGTTTTTCGCACACAACGGCCGCAGCAGCAGATCCCCCGCACCGGATTCCCGGGCCACCACCGGCATGGTGTCCTTGCGCTGGGATTTGGGCCGCTGCCCGACCACTTCGCCGGTGACAATGAAATCGAATCCATGCTGCTGCATCCACTCCAGGGCCTTTCCCACCATGAAGATCTTGCAGTCCAGACAGGGGTTCAGATTGGCCCCGTAACCGTGGCGGGGATTGAAAACCACCTCCTTGTAATCCTCTATGATATCGACGATGTGCAGCTTGATGCCCAGTTGTTCCGCCACCCAGAGCGCATTGTTGCGCTTGGGCTTTTTCCGGTCCTTCTTGCGGATGGCGTGGGTATGGCCTTCGACGCAGAAACCGGTATAGAAATTGATTCCTTCCACATGGACGCCTTGCTCCTGAATCACCTTGGCGGCCAGGAGCGAATCCAGGCCACCGGAGATCAGGGCCACGGCCTTTTTCTGTTGGGTCATGATTAGGCTTGAATCGGTGTAACTAAGCAGAATACCGCATTATAAGGAATCTGCCGGTGCAGAAAAAACCATGCGCCATCTAGGAGCCCTTAACCCGAATTTCCATCGTCAGGTCCGAAAACGCGACATCCCTGTCGCACGCCTCTCACCAGGCGGACCGGAACAAATGAGCATATCGGGTCTTTTCAACATGTTGCAGTGTAACGGGTGCCCCCTATACTTCGTCAGCATCAAACAGCAAATATGGCAAACGTAGGCTGGGGCTTGCCCCAGCTCTTGTGCTGACTTGCGAAAAAAAGCTGGGCCAAGCCCCAGCCTACCGCTGCAATTCCGGCCTCTGGCGAAATGGCGACGAAATGGGGTCGGACCGCCGCAACATACGGATAACCTTGCACTTCTGGACGGACACTATCTGGCCATGGTCCTCATGCCTTGCCTGGCCGTCCCGGCTTCCAGTAGCTCCACCAGTGCATCAGCCGGCACCGGGCGGCTGAACAAATAGCCCTGGAAGACCTCGCAGCCCTTCTCACGAAGGAACTCAAGGGCGGTCTCGGTTTCCACACCCTCGGCGATCACCTCAAGCCCCAGGTGGTTGGCCATGGCAATAATGGTCGCCACGATAGTCTCATCCCCCTCGTCGGTGCCTATATCGCGCACGAAGGACTGGTCGATCTTCAGCACATCCACGGGCAGGCGCTTGAGATAGGCCAGGGAGAAATAGCCGGTGCCGAAATCATCGATGGAAAAGCTGATACCCAGTGCCTTCAAGGACTGCATCTTGTCAATGACCTCAGTGGTTTTATCGATCACTATCCCTTCGGTAAGTTCCAGCACCAGACGCTTGGGATCCACACCGGTTTCGGCCAGGATGCGATCCACCAGGTCAGCAAAGCCCTGCTGATGGAACTGCCTGGGGCTGACGTTGACGGCCAGGTGACGTAGTGCCCCCGCAATCCCGGCATCCACCCAGCTCTTTAGTTTTGAGCAGGCCTCGCGCAATACCCATTCGCCGATGGGCAGGATAAGTCCCGTCTCCTCGGCCACAGGTATGAACTCGGCGGGAGAAACCAGACCCTGGTGGCGCCGCTGCCAACGCAGCAGGGCCTCGGCGCCGATAATCCGGCCGAAGGCATCCACCTGCGGCTGAAAATGTAGACTGAGCTCCTGGCGCGCTATGGCTCGACGCAGGTCGGTCTGCAACTGCAGCCGCGCCTCGGCAGCGCTCTGCATGCTTGGCAGGAAGAACCGTATGGCGTTACGACCGCCCTCCTTGGCCCGGTACATGGCGGTGTCCGCCTGCTTGAGCACATCGTCGGCACTGTCCTTTCCCTTGGGAAACAGGGAGATGCCGATGCTGGGCGTGATGTGAAGCTCGTGGTCCCGGACAGTGTAGGGCCTCGACACAACCGCTTGGACTTTTTCCGCTATCTTGTGTATCTGGCTTGCTGTCGTGTCCAGATCGGCACTCACCTGAGGAAGCAAGATTACAAACTCATCACCGCCCAGCCGTGCCGTGGTGTCTTCTTCTCGCAATGCCTCACGCAAGCGTATTGCCACGCGCTGCAGCAGCACGTCACCGACAGAATGGCCCAGGGAGTCGTTGATGGTCTTGAAGTGGTCCAGGTCCACAAACAGGACCGCCCCCACATGGCCATGCCGAACAGCAGACGCCAGATTGCGCTGCAGACGATCCATGAGCAGGCGCCGATTGGGTAATCCGGTCAGGACATCGTGGTAGGCCCCGTATTCGACCTCCGCCTCGGCATATCTTCTTATGATACCCATGCTCAATACGTCTGCTACCCGGAGTAGGAAGGCCTTCTCCTGAGCCTCCGACTTGTGGCCTTCCGGAAGGTACAGAGCCATAACCCCGAGCACTGTGTCTCCGGAAAGGATGGGTACGTTGTAGTGCCCATGGGCGGTGATGCCTGAATACACCGTCTCATGCCTGTGGTCCACACAATCAGCGAACTGGATAGTACGCTCCCGGGCGGCTCGTCCGCACAGACATTGGCCGAAAGAAACCTCGGTGCACAGGCGCCGCAGGTCGGGCGCGAGGCCACGACTGGCAACGAGTCTCAGCTTTCCGGCAGAGCCCTTCTGTTTGTCAAGAAAGATGCCGCCCTTGGGAAGGAGCATCAACCACGGAACCGACGCCAATATCCTGTCCAGGGCCTGCTGGAGAAACTCCTCCAAGGGCAGCGGCTCCAGCGACAACCGCAAAAGCGCACCCAGGGCCTGCTCTTCGAGCGCCGATCGCTCGATGGTCGCTTGCTGGTGCTTGAGCTCGCTGAGATCGACGAAGACCGCGACATAGTGGGTGGTTTCGCCCTGGTCATTCTTGACGGCCGTGATGGTCAGCCACTCCGGGTAGCTCTCTCCATTTTTTCGTCGGTTGGAGATCTCTCCCTGCCAGTGCCCCCTCTCCGCAAGGGCATTCCACATGTCTCGATAGAAAGCCGCGCCCTGGCGACCGGACTTGAGGATGCGTGGGTTCTTACCCACAACCTCCTCTGCGCTGTACCCGGTAATCTGGGTAAACGCCTGGTTGACCCGCAGGATGTTGGCATTCTTGTCGGTGATCGTGATGCCTTCGTGCGTCTCGAAGGCCGTGGCCGCCAGACGCAACGCCTCGTCGGCACGCCTTTGGGTGCTGATATCGCGCACCACGGCCAGCACCTCACCCTTCCCGCCTGTCTCCAGCCGACGCAGGCGCACCTCCGCCGGGAACTCCTCTCCCGATTTGCGCCTGGCCACCCATTCGAACTCGAGCTGCTCACCCTCGAGGGCCCGGCGAATCTTCTCCTGTGCCATCTCCAGGGTGTAACCCTCTCCCATCAGATCGATGGGATTGACCTGCAGGATATCCTCCCGATTGAAGCCATAAGCCTGCAGCACATTTTCATTGACATCCACCAGCCTGCCGTCGGGGCCGTACAGGAAAATCATGTCCGGGGAGGCGTTGTAGAGCGCCTGAAGGTAGTTCTTGGCGGCCCTGAGCTCGTCGCGTTCCTTGGCCAGGCTGGTCTCGGAAGATTCCTTCAATGTCTGGTAGAGCGCCTGCATCTCCTGGGAGGAGATGGCCAGGGAACGCTCGAGAATATAGCGATCCTGATCCCCTTGCTCGTAGCTCTGCCCGACGCGCTGAACGAACTGTCGCCATTGTTGCGGGCGCAAAGGCCCGGTATCGGGGTCGATTCCCAGCTTTCGGAGCTGGCGCTGGAGAACCCGGTGCATGCGGATTCACCTCTCGCTGATGGTGGTCAGCGTCATGGTCTGATTGTGCAAATCACAATGCCCAGTGGTGTGGGGAGAAATCTCCCCATAAGAATAGAAACCAATCTGCCGGGTATTTTCGGGCAACACGTCCAGCGTCGCTTCGATCCCTTCTTCGGCTCGCTCCCCCCAGTTTCCAGGCAATGTCCTCACTTGCCTGAAACGACTTTCCACTGTCTGACGTCGCAGCGAAAGCGCTGGCGAGCCTCGTGCGCCGGAATCGGACCACCGCCACCGATAGCCCTGCGTCTGACAAATCGGTGTCGAAGATCTCTCCGGCCGTGGAGCAGCCAATCAGATGCGACTTGGGAAAGGCGCCAACCAACTCATCCAGGGGGCCGGCGACAGCCTCCAGATCGGGGCTGCCGAAAACCACGACAAGGGTGCTTTCAGAGTCCAGGGCGGGACTCAGGGGCTGGCTCCAGCCTGTGCCTGGATGATAAGTGAATGCTTCCAATTCCATAGCCTTCAACCCTCTCTACTGGTGGACAAAAGCTGGCTCCGGTCCCTTTCCGGCAAGCGCGTATCTCTACTGTTTCGGCTCGATCGGCCACAAGCTGAATTGTATTGTTGAGGTACGCAAGCTCTACCCGGACGAAGACCTACCACACTTTGAGACCCGTGCACCGGTCCCGGGCCGGCTTATCATGCCTTACCGGTCCACGCGTCAAAGGTAGACGCAGATAAACGGCGGTCCGTTCTCAGGTTTCCCCCAGGGAAGAGGAAATGTTGGAATGTGAGAACTGACCCCCTCCGGTTCCATTGCGCAACTTCTACATTTCTGTTTCAATCGTTTTCTCAAACCAAATCATCCAGACTCACATTAAGCGCATTAGCTAGTCCTTTCAGTACTGACACTTTCCCTTTCCGTTTGCCTCCCTCAATCAGAGCAACCTGCCCTTGGGAAATACCGGCCTGTTCGGCCAATTGCTCCTGCGTCATTCCGCGAAATTCGCGCCAAACCTTCAACGGACTCTCTTTGCCGCTAACCAATCGTTTGGCGATTTCCGCAGGTACCAATTCATCCAGGCCAACTTCCAGTTCATATATGGCCTTGTCAAAAGCTGTCACATCATCCAGCTCCTCTGCCTTCTCAAGCAGCAGGTTGTACTCGTCGATGGGTATGACTGCAAACTCTGCCTTGCCGTTCTTTTCAATAATCTGCGCGCTCATTTATAAATACCTCCACGTGTACCCACATCAAGTACCAGAATGATCAATTGCTCACCGTCCACCGTGTATATCGCGCGGTAACCGCTGATCCGTAACCGGTACCCTTCCCGCCTGTTGAGTTTCTTTACATCCAACCCTTCCTCATTGTTTTCGGCCAATTTGTCAAATGCATTGAAAAATTGGTCGGCAATCTTCTTAGGCATTTTCTTTAGTGCTTTCAATGCCTTC
>JAUXGQ010000192.1 GCA_030621975.1 Gammaproteobacteria bacterium
GCGCAGGCTCAGGGCGGTGGGTTTTCTCCCGCCGGTGGGCCTGGCGCCTCCGGCCTCCTGGTATTCCACGTCGCCCGCCGGGCTGACGGTCAGCGCCAGCTCCCGGCCCTGAAGCTGCTTGAGATCGCCGTAGCGGTCCTGGTCGTAGCAGGTGGCGAACAGTACCTGTGAGTTGCGGGCGCGCACCGCCACGTGGGAGACCAGGTCCGGGGTGTCGGAGGTGATCACCGAGGTCACGCCGGCGGGGATCTCCTCGTCCCCGGCGACCACATCGGTGACCAGCACGGTGGGCGCGGCGAAGCTGTCCGCCTGGACCGCGCGCAGGCTGTCCACCACCCGCACCCGCCCCGATGTCTGGGCGGGACTGATGACCTGCCATCCCCCCAGACCGGCGCGCTCGCGCAACAGGGGGTCCAGACGCCGCAGCAACAGGGAGAGCATGAAACCCGCCCCGCCGCGGATGACCTCCTCGCTGAACAGGGGCAGGGTCCAGGCCTCCGCCTCGAAGGCCTCGCCCAGATACTCCGCCTTGGGCTGCAGGTCGGCATAGAGGGCCTCGCTCCAGCGGGCCACGACGCGGCCGGCCCGGTCCGTCACGCTCTTGGCGTGCAGGGCCCAGTCGCGGTCGCCGCGGAAATCCTCCCGCAGGGCCTGCAGGTGTCGGCTGCAAAGCTGGAATTCATTGCCTTCGGCGCCCAGGGAAAGGTTGCGCAGGACCAGCCAGACCAGTTCGGTCAGGGTTCTCAAGTCCAGATCCCCGAGGGGCTGCTGTTCCAGGGTGCCCCGCAACACCTGCTCCAGGGCCAGGTCCAGGTACAGCATCTCCCGCAGCGCCCGCGCATCCCCCTGGTGGGCGGTACGCCCGGCCAGGCCTTCGCGCAGGGCCGTGAGGGTCTCCACCTGTTCGCCCAGCCCGCCCCCGTGCTGGCGCTGCTCATACAGGGCATGCAAGCGTCCGTTTAGTTCGTGGTCCAGCACCCCGCGGACCGCGCCCGCGGCGGTGTCCAGATCCGTGCCCGAATGCACCGATTTCAGGACGTGCAGGAAGTACTCGAAATCCCGGGACAGACCGCCCCGCTTGTCCGCGTAGTACTCCGGGTCGGTGCGGATGGGCCGCTCGAAGCTGCGCAGGCGCTCCCGATTCACCCCGCCCCGTTCCAGGGTGGCGTAGAACCGGCCCAAATCCCCGTCGCTGTGCAGGAAGGCCAGGTAGGCCTCGCAGATGACGATGTCGTCGGGCGTGGTGTTGTTGTGCAGTTTCTGGTGCCACTCTTCCAGGAAATGCCCGTGCACCTCCTTGATGTGGTGCCGGTGCATGATGTTCAGGATCTCGTCGCGTACTTTCTGCCCCTCGCCGCCGCGTCCGAGGGTGCCCAGCATCAGGCGCACCCAGGGCCGGCTGGTGGGATAGCGGCTGTAGATGCCCGCCAGGCGCAGGGTGAGGCGCTCCTGGGCGTGACTCAGCTCCCGGGGCTGGGTGTTGTAGTTGCGCTGCCAGTCCAGTTGGCGGATGGCCGAGAAGCGCAGCCAGGCGAACAGCAGGCTGAGGGCGTCCGTGTCGGCTTCCGCCCCCTCCAGCAGGTCGTGACAGAGGTTGAAGCGGTGCATGAGGGTCCAGGAGCCCCGGCCCGTCTCGGCCTCGATGATGCGCCCGGCCAGTTCCCGGACCCGTTCGGAGCCCAAGGGCTGGTCTGTTTCGCCTGCGGACGCGAGCGGTAGATACATGTCCCGCCCATGGGCCTTGAGCCATTGCCCGGTCGCGGGCTGATAGAGCACGAAGTTGATCCCCCGTGGCCCCGGTTCTGCCTCGGTGCCGGGAAAGTCCAGCGCCAGCCAGCGCAGTCCGTCACGTTCTGCGAAGGGGGTGTGCACCGATTTCGGATCAAACTGTGTGCTGTCCGGGGGCCGGTATTGGGTCGGAGGGAGCCGCCACTGGTGGCTGAATCTTCCCGCCAGTCCCCAGTGCAGCACCAGGGGGGGCTCGGTATCGCAGGCCAGGAGCACCCGGGTGCCCTGTTCGCCTTCCGTGACCGCCGCGGCCAGGGTCTCGCCGTCACCCAGGTCGAAGCCCTGGTGCCGCCAGTCCCCGGATCCGGTCGCGTCCGCCAGCGCCTGCCGGGGGGAGGGGGCGTTGTCCTGGCGCGGAAGCCTGATACGGAAGTCCCGATCGCCGTTGCGGAGCCAACGGTCGTCTCTCGGGGAGTAGAGTACGAACGCCAGGCTGTCCCAGGGGCAGGGCAGATCCAGGGTGATGCGGATGACGCACCCTTGACCGCCGCCCGCCTGACAGGCGCTTTGCACCGCGTGCCGGTCGAATGGGGTGGTCGCCGGGGGCCAGGTGTTCTCGGGCGGGGCCTGCCACTCGGGATCGCGGCGTCGGCTCAGACCCCAGTGCAGCAGGCAGTCGTGCTTGCTCGTGATCCGGAACTCCAGCGCCAGTCGCCCTTCCGCCTCCTTCCCACGCACCTCGACCTGTACCTTGCCGGCGGAAAAACGTTCTTGCAACAAGGTGTCAGGCATGCTGGTTTTCGGCAACCGCTGCAGTCGTCTGCACCTCTTCCAATGGCCCCTCGGGCTTCAGCAGGATCGCTCCCAGCGGCGGCAGGGTCAGGGTCAGCGAGTAGGGGTTGTTCATCCATGGCTGCTCCTCGGCGATCAGCAGGCCGGGGCCGTTGCCCATATTGCTTCCCCCGTAGTACTCGGAGTCCGAATTGAGCACCTCCAGGTAGGCGCCGTCCCTGGGTACGCCGATGCGGTAGCCGGTCCTGGGGATGGGGGTGAAGTTGAGCGCAATCACCATCACATCCTTGTCACTCCTGCGCTGGTAGACCAGCACCGAGTTCTGGGCGTCGTTGCAGTCGATCCATGCGAAACCCCGGGAGTCGAAATCGTACTGGTGCAGGGCGCCGGAGTTGGCATACAGGCGGTTCAGGTCCTTGACCAGCTTTTGCAGTCCCTGATGCCGGGGGTAATCGAGCACATACCAGTCCAGGACGCCGCTGGCATCCCACTCGGTTCCCTGGCCGAACTCGGTGCCCATGAACAGCAGTTTCTTGCCGGGATGGGTGAACATGTAGGTGTAGAGCAATCTCAGGTTGCCAAAGCGCTGCCATTCATCCCCCGGCATCTTGTTGAGCATGGACCCCTTGCCGTGCACCACTTCATCGTGGGAGAAGGGCAGCAGGAAGTTCTCCGTGAAGGCATAGATCATGCTGAAGGTGAGTTCCCCCTGATGGTAGTGGCGGTGGATGGAGTCCCGGGCCATGTACTCCAGGGTGTCGTTCATCCAGCCCATGTTCCATTTTATACTGAAACCCAGGCCGCCGAGATAGGTGGGCTGGGTCACCTGAGGCCAGGCGGTGGACTCTTCGGCCATCACCAGCACGCCGGGGTGCTCGCCGTGAACCACCTTATTGAGTTCCTTGAGGAAGTCGATGGCCTCGAGATTCTCCCGCCCGCCGTACTCGTTGGGGAGCCAGTCTTCGCGTGAGTAGTCCAGGTAGAGCATGGAGGCCACGGCATCGACACGCAGACCGTCCAGGTGGAACTCTTCCAGCCAGTACACGGCGTTGGAGAGCAGGAAATTCTTTACCTCGTTACGCTTGTAGTTGTAGATCAAGGTGGACCAGTCCAGGTGCTCACCCCGGCGGGGGTCGCCATGCTCGTAGAGCGGCTCACCGTCGAACCAGGCCAGGCCATGGGCGTCCTTGGGAAAATGGGCCGGTACCCAGTCGAGGAATACCCCGATGTCGTGCTGATGGCAGTAATCCACGAACCAACGGAAGTCCTCGGGGTTGCCGAAGCGGCTGGTGGGTGCGTAATAACCCGTGGTCTGATAGCCCCAGGAGGGGTCATAGGGGTGCTCGGTGATGGGCATGAGTTCGATGTGGCTGAATCCCATCTCGCGCACATAGTCCACCAGGCGTTTTGCCAGTTCCCGGTAGTTGAGCATCTCCCCTTCCCAGCCCCTTTGCCAGGAGCCGAGGTGCACCTCGTAGATGGACAGGGGTGCGTGCAGCCACTCGGTCTGCGCCCGTGTGGCCATCCACGCCTGGTCCTGCCAGGCAAACCTGGAGTCTTCGACCACGATCGAGGAGGTCTTCGGGCGTTGTTCGAAGGCCTGTCCGTAAGGGTCGGATTTCAGGAATACCTTACCGTTGTGGCGGTTGCGAATCTCGAATTTGTACAGGGCGCCAAGTTCCAGATCGGGGATGAACAGCTCCCATACGCCGGTGGCGCCGCGGGCGCGCATCGGATGGATTCGTCCATCCCAGCGATTGAAATCCCCCACCACGCTGACCCGTTCCGCGTTTGGCGCCCATACCGCGAAAAGGACCCCCCCCACGCCATCCACTACCCGGGGGTGCGCCCCCAGGAACCGGTAGGCGTGCCAGTGCTTGCCCTCGCCGAACAGGTGCAGATCGAATTCCGAAAGCTGTGGGGGGAAACCATAGGGGTCATGGGTGATGTGTTCGTGATGACCCTTGTCCCGCCAGATGAGCCGGTATCGCTCGGGTACCTCGCCCTTGGCGCCCCGCCATTCGAAGATGTCCGTATCCGGTATGCGCTGCATGGGCAGTTCGCCTTCGGCGATAGTCACCTGGATGCAATCGGGAAAATGCGCCCGCACCACGGATTGTTCGCCGTCCGGGTGTCTCCCCAGAACGGAGAAGGGATCGTGATGCCGGGCCTCAACGATCTTGCGCAGGTCGCTGTCGATGTTCGGTCTGCTCATGGGTATATCCTAATCTCGTAACTAGATAACATTCGAATCGGATTCTACAGCCCTTGACCCTGACAAAGCCACATTCAGGGCCCCGGGGAAGTACATCCGCAAGGCGCGTTGGCGCAGGCATAGTCGGCCTGTGTCAAGCGGATGCAACGCCGCGGACGGGTTTCCCCGCGGGCGAAGTCGTTCATCGTCAAGGCCTGTCTCGGGCGCGTGCCGCCAGCAGATAGTCGAGGGCCTGATCCAGTTCCCGGTGACAGCGCGGCACCCAGTCCTCGCCCCAGTAGAAATGACAGCTCGTCTCCGCGCGCAGCAGGCGCCACGTGGCCTCC
>JAUXGQ010000364.1 GCA_030621975.1 Gammaproteobacteria bacterium
AGGCGAATAGCCTGTTCTATTTAACGAAAATGATCGGGAAATCTGGCCGAAATGGCTTTTCCGCAGTAGGTTCTCTATTCTCGGACAGGCTCCTAGTGTACTGTCTCATTAGAGATTGAGCCCACATATCTCACAAATCGACCACAGAGGACGCAGAGGAACACAGAGAGAATGACAGCTTACCCTAAACGGTCCTGTATGATTCTCGGAACACTGTGCAAACATTCCGGGTTCAACCCCTGACAAGAAAGCCTCTTAGATTCAAGAAACTCTGTGCCCTCTGTGTCCTCTGTGGTGAAAAACCCGGCCTAGGAGGAATGGCACTGATTTAAGCCGTACATGCCTTTCTAAGCAGTTTATTCGTCATTCCGGCGCAGGCCGGAATCCAGGGAAAGTACCACTGACGACGGTTCTGGATCCCGGCCTGCGCCGGGATGACGGAGACTTATTCCTTAAGCAAGTGCCATTCCGGCCTAGGAGCCCGCCTGCAGCATCCCGTCGGCCAGGTACCAGATACGGTCCATGCGACAGGCCAGGCTCGTATCGTGGGTCACCACCACGAAGCTGGTGCCGGCTTCCCGATTCAGTTCCAGCATCAGATCATAGACCTGCTCGGCGGTGCGCCGGTCCAGGTTGCCCGTGGGCTCGTCCGCCAGCACACAACGGGGTTGGTTGGCCAGGGCCCGGGCGACGGCCGCGCGCTGACGCTCGCCACCCGACAGCTGCCCCGGCTTATGGGCCGTGCGCTGCGCCAGACCCACCCGCCCAAGCAGTTCCGAGGCCTTGTCCAGCGCCCGGGCCACCGGGTGACCGCCGATCAGCATGGGCATAGCGACATTCTCCAGGGCGGTGAATTCCGGCAGCAGATGATGGAACTGATAGACGAACCCCAGGGACCGGTTGCGTAACCGCCCCCGCTCCGCCTCGCCCAGCTTGGAGATGTCCGTGCCGAACAACAGGACACGACCGGAGGTGGGTTTGTCCAGTCCCCCCATACAGTGAAGCAGGGTGCTCTTGCCCGACCCCGATGCCCCGACGATCGCTACCCCCTCGCCCGCACCAACGACCAGGTCGATCCCCTTGAGGACCTCGACATAGAGGGATGCTTCCTGAAAGATTCGCGTCAACCCCTGGCATTCCAGCACCGGCGCCTCATTCATAGCGTAGCGCCTCCGCCGGCTGGGTCCGGGATGCGCGCCAGGCGGGATAGAGGGTCGCCAGCAGGGTGATGAGAAAGGCGCTGACGCCAATGAACCCCACATCGTCCCAATGCAGGTCGGAGGGGAGTTTGCTGATGTAGTAGATGCTGGGATCCAGAAAATCGACCCCGAACCAGCTTTCTATGCCACTGACGATTTCCTCGACGTTCAGGGCCAGGGCGATCCCGCCTATTATCCCGAGCAGGGTGCCCACCAGACCAATGACAGCGCCCTGGATGATGAAGATCGCCGTCACGCTGCCCGGCGAGGCGCCCAGGGTGCGCAGGATGGCGATGTCGCTCTGCTTGTCGGTTACCACCATGACCAGGGTCGAGACGATATTGAACGCGGCGACCGCCACGATCAGAAACAGGATAATGGACATCATGCGCTTTTCCGTGCGCAGGGCCCGAAAAAAATTCTGATGCTGACGGGTCCAATCGCTCACCCGATAGTATCCGGGCAATTCGCTCGCCAGTTCCCGGGATATCCTGGGGGCGAGAAACATATCGTCGAGCTTCAGGCGCACGCCGGTTACACCGTCCCCCAATCGCAGCAGCTTGGCTGCGTCGGCCAGGTGGACCAGCGCCACACCCCGATCGTAGTCTCCCATGCCTACCTCGAAGATACCTTTGACGGTAAAGCGCTTGAGGCGCGGCATGATGCCGACGGGGGTCACCGTAATGCGGGGGGTTACCAGGGTAACCTTGTCGCCCGGTCCCACACCCAGCAGGATAGCCAGCTCCCGGCCCAGTATCACTCCGAATTCCCCGGGTGCCAGGTCATCCAGGGCACCCCTTTGCATGGCATCCCCCACCTCCGAGACCGCGGGTTCCTGTCCCGGCAGGATACCGCGAACCACCACCCCGGTGACGTTTTGACCATTGACCAGCATCCCCTGACCCTCCACGTAGGGCGCTACGCCGATGATCCGAGGGTGTTGCCCGGCCTTTTCCATGACGTCCCGCCATTCCTCCAGACCACCCCGCACTGCAGAAATGGTCGCATGGGACGCCATACCGAGTATGCGTTCCCGCACCTCCTTGTGAAAGCCGTTCATCACGGACAACACCACGATCAGGGCGATTATGCCAAGTGTGATGCCGAGCATCGAAATCAGGGAGATGAAGGAAATAAAATGATTGCGGCGTTTGGCCCGGGTGTACCGCAAACCGATGAACAGCTCGAGGGGTTTGTACATGAGCACGCATTAAACCACATCCGGGAAGAAAACACCTTGATTATTCCTATATTTACGTTGGGGTGCTATATTTCCCTTTAAGCTAGAAAAGGATAGGAGTTGAGCCTATGAAATTGTTCGCCAAGCTGGTTCTGGCAGCCAGCATGTTACTGCCTGCATCCGGTGTATTTGCCGAGGCCCTGCTCATGGACAAGATTGCAGAAGAGCCTGGAAACAGTTCAGCAGGGATGCTGAGGCCTCACCGCTATATGTCCATGCACCAGGTACGCGGACGATTCGGCGAGCCTGCCAGCATCGTACCCTGGGTCGGTGATCCGCCGATCACACGCTGGGTATATGATGACTACACGGTGTATTTCGAACACGACCGGGTCATACATTCGGTGATCAACCGCTGACACCGGACGCCTTACCCATTCTGCATTCTGATATGTGCCGCCTGCCCGCTGAATGGGAGCCGCAATCGGCCGTCCTGCTCACCTGGCCCCATGAGGGGACGGACTGGGCGCCGCAACTGGAGGCGGTAGAAACCGTCTACGCCGAGATCTGTTTTCATGTCGCGACAGCGGCGGCCGAAAAGCTGCTGATTGTGTGCCGGAACACAGAGCACCGGTTGCACGTCCGGCGGCGGCTCCGGCAAGTGGGCGTTCCCGAGGACGCGGTCATCTTCGCCATTGCCGATTCCAACGACAGCTGGGCCCGGGATCACGGCCCCCTGATCTGCATCCAAGGCCCCAGGCTTCGCGTAGTGGATTTCCGATTCAACGGCTGGGGTCGCAGATTTCCCGCGGGGTTGGACGACCGGATTACCCGGACCCTGTTCGAACAAGGCGTGTTCGGGGATGCGAGTCTGCTAAGCTCTGAACTGGTGCTGGAAGGCGGCGCCATCGAAACGGACGGCAGGGGCACCCTGCTGGCCACCCGTTCCTCCCTCCTGTCCAACACCCGAAATCCGGGCCTCACCCAGACGGAACTGGAGCATGATTTACGCCGACTGCTGGGAATAAAACGTTTTCTGTGGCTCGATCACGGAAAGATATCCGGAGACGACACCGATGGCCACATCGATACCCTGGCCCGGTTCTGCAACTCCAACTGCATCTGTCATGTCACCTGCGAGGACCCCGAACACCCGGACTACGACGCGCTAAAGAGAATGGGGCGGCAACTGAAAGGGTTTTCGGGGCCGAACGGCGATCCCTACAGGCTCGTATCCCTGCCCTCACCCGGCCCCCGCTTCGACG
>JAUXGQ010000008.1 GCA_030621975.1 Gammaproteobacteria bacterium
GGGTAGGTTGCTAGAGGTGTGCGGTGACGCATGCCCCAGATGAATGGCTGTCCACGACAGAATCCGGCTTAAAGGCCGACTCCCACCTTCCCTTCCGTTCGTCGTCCTCGCATCCCGTCAAACCGCATGAGCTCTCCAGTATATCTCTATGATTTTAGAGATTATTTTCGGCGTTCCCATTCCGAATGCGTTTAACTATCTGATCGATAAGGAATCTTTTTCCCTGCCTGAGTTGGTAATTTTCTTGACAAGGTGGAGAAATGCTTCCTATTATTGGGATAATGTGGGGGAAAGTGGTTAGTAGTGGAAATGGCTGCAATGAAGGGAGGGGTTGAATCTTGTTCCGCGGCGTCAACGCGCTGAACCTGGACACCAAAGGTCGAGTGGCGATCCCCACTCGCTACCGGGAGCGCCTGCAGTCGTATTGTGCCGCCAAATTGGTCGTCACAATAGACAGAGACCGGTGCCTTCTGATCTACCCCTTGCCCATATGGGAGGAAGTGGAACGTAAGCTGAAGCAATTGCCCTCTTTCAATCAGAACGCCCGTAAATTGCAGCGGCTGTATATCGGTCACGCAACGGAAGTGGAGATGGACGGCCAGGGGCGGGTGCTGTTGGCGCCGGAACTGAGGAGGTTTGCAAATCTCCAGAAACAGGCGGTTTTGATCGGGCAGGGGGACAAATTTGAACTTTGGGACGAGGAAAGCTGGAACAAACTCAGGGAAGCCTGGCTTGAAGAGACGCAGGACCTGGACGCGTCGGAGTTGCTGCCGGGCCTCGAAACACTGTCCATATGATGTACAAGGTTGTCTGACTAATAAAGGTTGTCGGGCTGATGAAGGCTGACTGATTAATCAAGTGGTACTCGGTTGAAACTGCCCTGATAGGACGGTTCGCCGGTTTTTTCGTCATTTAGAGCAGGTAGTTCTCCTCAAACGACCGAGTGATCGGCCTCGTTTAGGGACATTTACGCCCCGACAGGGTTATTGCCAGGCGACCCCTATGTATGGAAGAGTTTCACGGACATCGGCCGGTATTGCTGAAGGAGGCGTCGCAGGCACTTGGGGTCACGCCGGCCGGGATCTACGTGGACGGGACCTTCGGACGCGGGGGCCACAGTCGGGAGATTCTGGCGGCTCTGGGTGCGGACGGACGTCTGCTGGCCATCGACAAAGACCCGGTGGCCGTGGCCTTCGGCAGACGGCGGTTTCGCGATAACGGACGTTTTTCTATCGAACAGGGTTCCTTTGCCATGCTGGAACAGTTGGCTCAAAAACATGATCTGCAGGGACGCGTTAACGGCATCCTCCTGGATCTGGGTGTGTCGTCCCCGCAACTGGACGATCCCGCCCGGGGCTTCAGTTTTCAGCAGGACGGGCCACTGGATATGCGCATGGACCCGGACGCGGGCCGATCCGCCCGGGAGTGGCTGGCGACGGCGGACGCCAGACAGATAGCGGACGTACTGAGAGACTACGGCGAGGAACGCTTCGCGCGCCGGATCGCCGCGGCGATAGTGGAGTCCCGACGGGTAGCGCGCATAGAGACGACCGGACAACTGGCGGATATCGTTCGAAGAGCCAATCCAGCCTGGGAAAAAGACCGGGACCCGGCCACTCGAAGTTTTCAGGCCATTCGGATTTACATCAATCGGGAACTGGACGATCTGCGCGACGGTCTTTCCCAGTCTTTGCGGGTACTGGCCCGCGGCGGCCGGTTGGTGGTGATCAGTTTTCATTCGCTGGAAGACCGTATCGTCAAAAGGTTCATCCGTGATCAGGCCCGTGGCGACGAATACCCACGGGGCGTTCCGGTAACCGAAGACCAACTGCGACCCAGGATGCGCAGTCTGGGGAAGGCGCGGCGCCCGGGAGCCCGGGAAGTGGCTGAAAACCCGCGGGCGCGCAGCGCTGTTTTGCGTGCGGCGGAGCTGTTGTGACGCCGCGTACACAGATTCTGATAAACGGGATGCTGCTGGCGGGGGTTTTGCTGTCAGGGGTCGGAGTGGTGTACGCAAAGTACTTGAGCAGGAAATACTTTGTCGAACTGGAACTCCTGCGCACGCAATGGGAGCAGAACGAGATCGAGTGGGGTCGCCTGCAGTTGGAACAAAGCACCCTGGCCACCCACGGGCGAGTGGAGAAAACGGCGCGCAGGCGCCTTGACATGCATATTCCGGCGCCGCAAGAGGTGATCGTAATCAAACCCTGAACATGGCAAAAGCAAACAGCAAACAACGCAACGCGAAGCGGGGTCATTCCGTGCCCCTGCGCCTGCCCAGTTACACGGCCCGCCGGCGGGTCCTGATCGGGGTCATGGCCTCGTCCGCCCTGGTATTGGTGTGGCATGCCGTGGATCAGCAGATATTCCAAGGCGATTTTCTGCGCCAGGAAGGTCGCGCCAGGTATCTGCGCGTGGTGGATATGCCGGCTTTGCGCGGAACCATCACCGATCGGCATGGGGATCCCCTGGCGATCAGCACCCCGGTGGATTCGGTGTGGGCCAGTCCCAGACAGCTATCGCGGGACAAGCGCACGCTGGCGTCTCTGGCCCGTGTGCTGGATATGAACGCCGACCATCTTCGGCGGCTGTTGGCGCAGCACAAAGATCGTGGCTTCGTCTACCTGAAGCGTCGGGTGAATCCGAATCAGGCGGAACAGATCAGGGCCTTGGACCTGGAGGGGATAGGACTGCAACGGGAGTACCGGCGCTTTTATCCCACCGGCGAGGTGGGCACCCACGTGGTGGGATTTACCGATATCGACGATCGGGGGCAGGAAGGTATCGAACTGGCCTATCAGGACTGGCTGCAGGCAGCCCCCGGGAGCAAACGCGTGCTCAAGGATGGCCGTAAGCAGGTGGTCAAAGACGTGGAGAGCATTCGTGCGCCCCGCGCGGGAAGGGACCTGGTGCTGAGTCTCGATCGCCGTCTCCAGTATCTGGCCTACCGGGAACTCAAGGCGGCGGTGAAAAAGCACAAGGCGCGTGCAGGCTCCGCAGTCATCCTGGACGTGAAAACCGGTGAGATCCTGGCCATGGTCAACCGCCCGTCCTATAACCCCAACGGGTCCAGGAGCAGCCGGGGCGGGGGCGGGCGCAACCGGGCGGTAACCGACGTGTTCGAGCCCGGTTCCGCGATCAAGCCCTTTACGGTTGCCGCCGCCCTGGAACTCGGCCGCTACCGCCCCGACACCCGCATCGATACGGCCCCGGGCGAGCTTAAAGTGGGACGCCAACGGGTACGGGATTCCCGGAATTACGGTGTTATCGATGTCTCCACGGTGATCCGCAAGTCAAGCAATGTGGGCGCCAGTCGCATGGCCCTGGATCTGAGTGCGGAAGAGTTGTGGGCGCTGTTTGCCAGATTCGGTTTCGGACAGGGCACGGAAAGCGGTTTTCCCGGTGAAGTTTCCGGGCAGCTACCCCACTTCCGGGGCTGGTCCAGGTTCGAGCAGGCCACCCTGTCTTTCGGTTACGGCTTGTCGGTGACATCCCTGCAACTCGCCAGGGCCTATGCCTCCCTCGCCGCCGACGGACTGCTGCGTCCCACCTCCCTGTTGCGGGTGGACGAGGCGCCCGAGGGGGAACAGGTTGTCAGCGCCAAGACCGCCCGCGCGCTCCGCGCCATGCTGGAGACCGTGGTGTCCAGCGAAGGCACCGCGCCCCTGGCGGCGGTGCCGGGATACCGGGTAGGGGGTAAGACCGGCACTGCCAGAAAATCTGTTTCCGGCGGCTATGCCAAGGATAAGTATCTTGCGATATTTGCCGGCATGGTCCCGGTCAGCCATCCCAGGTTGGTGATGGTCGTGATGATCGATGAGCCCACAGCCGGTAAATACTACGGAGGGCAGGTGGCAGCGCCGGTGTTTTCGAAGGTCATGGCGGGCGCGTTGCGGCTGCTGAACATCCCCCCCGACGATTACGGGCCGAGTGGCCTGCGTCTGGCGAGTGCGGGGGGACGCCCATGAGGACTGCACGGGTATGCAGCGGAGGCGAACATGCATAGTCTGCCCCTGTCCAGGGCGGCCGAGGTGTTGCATGCCGATCTTATCGGTCGCGACGGGCGTTTTGCGTCGGTGAGCACGGATACCCGCACGATCGCGTCCGGCGAGCTGTTCGTGGCCCTCAGGGGGCCCAATTTCGACGGACACAAATTCGTGGTCCAGGCGGCGCAAAAGGGCGCGGTGGGGGCCATGGTGGAGCGTCCTTTGGATCTGGACCTCTCGCAGCTGAGGGTGGCGGACACCCGCGCCGGTCTGGGCGTCCTGGCCGCTGTCTGGCGACAGGTCTTTTCGGTTCCGCTGGTCGCCGTGACCGGCAGCAACGGTAAGACCACCGTCAAGGAGATGCTCGCCGCCATCCTTTCCTGCCGGGGGCGGGTGCTGGCCACCCCGGGCAATCTCAACAACGACATCGGCATGCCCCTGACCCTGCTGCGCCTACAGAACGAGGACTATGCGGTCATCGAACTGGGGGCCAGCGGACCCGGGGAGATTGAGTATCTCAGCGGCATCGCCCGGCCGGACGTGGTGGTTCTGAACAATGCGGGCAAGGCCCATCTCGAGGGCTTCGGAAGTCTCGAAGGCATAGCCCGGGCCAAGGCGGAGATCATTTCGGGGCTCTCGGCGGAGGGCGTCGTGGTGCTCAATGGCGATGACCGCTGGAGCGAGCTGTGGCGGGAACTGGCCGGGCAACACCGAGTGCTGAGCTTCGGGATGGACGCGGCCGCGGACGTGTCGGCCGATCCGCAACAACTGAAAACCCATTGGAACCGGCAGGGGTTTCGCTGCCGGTTCGATATGTGTACCCCGCAAGGCGAAGTGACTGTCGATCTGGGGCTGGCGGGCCGGCACAACCTGATGAATGCCCTGGCCGCCGCTGCCGCCGCCTTGGCGCTTGGTGCCGGGCTGGAGGACATCCGCAAGGGACTGGCGGGCATTCGGCCGGTTCGGGCCCGGTTGCAGACCCGAACGGCCGGCAGTGGCCTGCGGGTCATCGACGATACCTACAACGCCAATCCGGATTCGGTGGTGGCCGCCATCGAGGTGTTGGTTACCGCGCCGGGAAGACGCTGGCTGATCCTGGGGGATCTGGCTGAACTCGGTCCGGAAAGCGAACGCCTGCTGGGGGAGCTTGGAACGCGGGCGCGGGCAGCCGGCCTGGATCGTCTCTGTACGGTCGGCACCATCAGCGCCGCGGCGACCCGGGCCTTTGGTCCCGGGGCAAGGCATTTCGAGACGCAGCAGGCGTTGATCGAGGGGCTGCGCAAGGACCTGGGGGCCGAGGATTACGTCCTGGTCAAGGGTTCGCGCAGTGCCGCGATGGAGTTGGTAGTGAACGCCTTGTTGGAAAACGGAGGAGGCTGAGGATGCTGCTTTATCTGGCTGAATACCTGACCCAGTTCGACAGCGGGTTCAACGTATTCCGTTATCTGACCTTGCGCGCCATTCTCGGCGTACTGACCGCGCTGGTGATCTCCTTCCTGGTGGGGCCGATGATGATCCGTCGCCTGAGCGCTCTTCAGATCGGCCAGTCGGTGCGGGATGACGGGCCCGAGAGCCATTTCTCGAAGGCAGGCACCCCTACCATGGGCGGCGCGTTGCTGCTGGTGGCCATCTCCGTCAGCACCCTGCTCTGGTCAGACCTGGGCAATCGCTACGTATGGACCGTGCTCGTCGTAACCCTGTTGTTCGGGATCATAGGGTTGGTGGACGACTACAAGAAACTGGTATTGCGCGATTCCCGCGGGCTGTCGGCCCGGCTCAAGTATTTCTGGCAGTCTCTGTTCGGACTGGGGGTTGCTATCTTTCTATATGCTACCGCGTCCACCCCCGCCGAAACCCAGTTGCTGGTTCCGTACCTGAAGGACGTATCCATCGACATGGGGCCCTGGTTCGTGGTGTTGAGCTACTTCGTCATCGTCGGGTCGAGCAATGCGGTAAACCTCACCGACGGGTTGGACGGGCTGGCGATCATGCCCACCGTCCTGGTCGGCGGGGCCATGGGCATCTTCGCCTACGTCACGGGCCATGTGGATTTTGCGAATTACCTGAAGATCCCTTACATGCCCGGTGTCGGTGAGGTGGTGGTGTTTTGCGGTTCCATTGTCGGGGCCGGTCTAGGCTTTCTCTGGTTCAATGCCTACCCGGCACAGGTATTCATGGGCGACGTAGGCGCCCTGGCGTTAGGCGCGGCGCTGGGTGTACTCGCCGTGGTGGTGCGCCAGGAACTGGTGTTGCTGGTGATGGGGGGTGTCTTCGTGATGGAGACGGTCTCGGTGATGTTGCAGGTGACATCTTTCAAACTGACCGGGAGACGTATCTTCCGTATGGCGCCGTTACACCATCATTTCGAGCTCAAGGGCTGGCCCGAACCTCGCGTGATCGTTCGGTTCTGGATCGTTACCGTGATTCTCGTACTGATCGGGCTGGCCAGCCTGAAGATTCGCTGATCCTTGTGGGTATTGAAAGCGCAGCGCTGGATATGGGAGTGAGGATGCCAATGGCAGGGGCATCGCAAAGCAAGACACTGGTCGTGGGTCTGGGCAAGACCGGGTTGTCCTGCGCGCGTTACCTGAGCAAACAGGGAATAGTGGTCGCCATCGCGGACAGCCGGCAGAGCCCGCCCGGTCTGCAGGCACTGCGCGAGGAAATGCCGGATCTGGCCCTGTTTCTGGGCGGATTCGATGCCGAGGTGTTCACGGCGGCGGAACAACTGGTCGTGAGCCCCGGCGTCTCCGTCGCCGAACCTCTGATCCAGGAGGCCCTGGCGCGGGGGGTACCGGTCATCGGTGACATCGAGCTCTTTGCCCGGGCCGTCAGGGCGCCGGTGGCGGCTATCACCGGGTCCAATGGCAAGAGCACGGTAACCACCCTGCTCGCCGAGATGGCCAGCTATGCGGGATGGAAGACCGCCGTGGGTGGGAACCTGGGTGACCCGGCGCTGGATCTGCTGAACGGGGACAACAGCTTCTACGTGGTGGAGCTTTCCAGTTTTCAGCTGGAAACCACCCATTCCCTGCGGGCCAAAGCGGCCGCGGTACTTAATGTATCGCGGGATCATATGGATCGTTACCCGGACATCGATGCCTATGCGGCCGCGAAATCCGCTGTCTACCGGGGCGCCGAGGTGGGGGTGATCAACCGTGACGATGAACGGGTGGTGGCCATGCGGGGCCTGGCAAGGCATGAATCGGGATTTACCCTGGATCGGCCACAGGGGACGGATTACGGTTTGAGCGAACACCAGGGCGAGACCTGGCTGTGTCGGGGCGAGCAGCCCCTGCTGCCGGTTTCCGAGTTGCGCATGTCCGGCCGACATAACCTGGCCAACGCCCTGGCGGCGCTCGCCCTGGGCGAAGCAAGTGGCTTGCCCATGCCCGCCATGCTCGAAGCCCTGCGACATTTCAGGGGGCTCGCGCACCGCACCCAGTTGGTGGCCGACAAGAACGGGGTGCGTTGGTACAACGATTCGAAAGGGACCAACGTGGGTGCCACCATTGCCGCCCTCGAGGGCCTGCATCCAAACAGCGGGCAAAGCCGTACCCTGTTGATCGCTGGGGGCGAAGGCAAGGGCGCGGATTTCGCGCCCCTGGCCCCGGTGGTGGCGCGCACCGCGCGGGCGGTCATCCTGTTGGGCATAGACGCTGAATTGATCGAACAGGCGTTGTCCGCGAGCCGGTTACCCTTGCTGCGCGTCGCCAGTATGGACGAAGCGGTCTCCCTGGCCGCTCAATACGCCCTTCCCGGAGACCGGGTATTGTTGTCACCGGCCTGTGCCAGCTTCGACATGTTCCGCGACTTCGTGGCGCGGGGAGAAGCCTTCGTGGCAGCGGTGGGGAGGCTGGTCGCATGAGCGTCGCGCAGCAGCATCGCCAGGCCGTTGTGGGCCAATCCGGCAACCTGCCGGCCCCGCAGTTCGATTACTGGCTGCTGGGGGCGGTCCTGGCGCTGCTCGGTTTTGGCCTGGTCATGGTCGCATCCGCCTCGCTGCATCTGGCCGACCGGGGCGGAGTCGGGGCCTTCCACTATCTGGTTCGCCATGGCCTGTATATCTGTCTCGGATTCGTCTGTGCCGCGGGGGTCTTCCAGATCCCGATGCGGGTCTGGGAGAAAACGGGCACCCTGCTGTATTTTCTGGGGCTGCTGTTGCTGGTGTTGGTTCTGGTGCCGGGGATCGGCAAGACCGTCAATGGGGCGACCCGTTGGATCCCCCTGGGACCGTTCAATTTCCAGAGTTCGGAGGTCATGAAGCTGTTCGCGGTGGTGTATATCGCCGGCTATCTGGTGCGTCGCCAACTGGAGGTGTCCCATTCTTTCTGGGGCTTCGCCAAGCCCATGCTCCTGCTGGTGATGGCCTGTGCCCTGATCGTGGCTCAGCCGGATTTCGGTACTGCAACGGTCCTGTTGGCCACGGTTCTGGGGATGCTGTTTCTTGGCGGGGTGGCGGTCTGGCAATTCAGCCTCCTGCTGGGAGCCGCGGGATTGGCGCTGGCATCGCTGGTGTATTTTTCCGCCTACCGTCTCCAGCGGGTGACCACTTTTCTCAGTCCCTGGGACGATCCCTACGGGGCCGGCTATCAGCTCACCCAGGCCCTGATCGCCTTCGGGCGGGGCGAGTGGTTCGGCGTAGGCCTGGGTAACGGGATACAGAAGCAGTTCTATCTTCCCGAGGCCCACACGGACTTTCTCATGGCGGTCATCGGCGAGGAGTTCGGGCTCACGGGTACTCTGGCGGTGATTCTGCTGTTCGCACTGATTATCTGGCGGACATTCCGGATCGGGGTCCGTTCCGAGCAACTCGGTGAGCGATTTTCCGCCTTCGTGGCCTACGGATTCGGCCTGTGGATCGGGTTGCAGGCATATATCAACATCGGCGTGAACGTGGGCATGCTGCCGACCAAGGGGCTCACCTTGCCCCTGATGAGCTACGGCGGCAACAGCATCATCATCGCCTGCATCGTAGTGGCCCTGTTACTGCGCATCGACTACGAGAGCCGCCATGCAACGCCCCCGGAAAAAATGAGGAAGGTGACATGGAGTCGCGCGTAATGGTCATGGCCGGGGGTACCGGCGGACACGTGTTTCCGGCGCTTGCCGTGGCGCGGGCACTGCGTGAGCGCGGCATGGACGTGTTCTGGCTCGGAACCGCAACGGGTTTCGAAGCGGGTGTCGTGCCCGAGGCGGGTTTCCGGTCGGAGTGGATCGACGTCAAGGGATTGAGAGGAACGGGTATCGGACGCTGGCTGCAGGCGCCGTTTACACTCACCCATGCCATGTTTCAGGCGTTGCGGGTATTGAGGCGCAACCGCCCGGGCGTGGTACTCGGCATGGGCGGCTTCGTGACCGGTCCCGGTGGAGTGATGGCGCGCCTGCTTGGCATACCCCTGGTGATCCACGAGCAGAACGCCATCCCGGGTATGACCAATCAATGGTTGTCGCGCATCGCGACCCGGGTCCTGGAGGCCTTCCCCGGCAGTTTTGCGTTGGCGCGCGGGGCCTTGGATTGCGGAAACCCGGTACGCCGGGAGATTGCCGCTCTGCCAGAGCCGGGGCAGCGCATGGCGGGCCGCACGGGCCCGGTGCGACTACTGGTGCTGGGGGGATCCCAGGGTGCCCGGGCCCTCAACGAGGCGGTACCCGAGGCACTGGCGGAACTGGGGCCCGCGGCGCGGCCCGAAGTGCGGCATCAGGCCGGCGCGCGCGACCTGGAGGGGGCTCGGGCCGCTTATGCAAAGGCTGGAGTTGCCGTGGACCTGGAGGCTTTTATCGGCGACATGGCGGAGAGCTATGCCTGGGCGGATCTGGTGATCTGCCGGGCGGGGGCGTTGACCATTGCCGAACTGACCGCCGCGGGGGTCGGTTCCATCCTGGTACCCTACCCCCATGCGGTGGACGACCATCAGACCAGAAACGGGGCCTTTCTGGTTGCCGCCGAGGCGGCTGAGATGCTGCCGCAGTCGGAACTGGATGGGAAGACCCTGGCGGCACGCCTGCGCCCGCTGCTGAGCGAGCGTTCCCGCCTGCTGTCCATGGCCAGGGCCGCGCGGGGACTGGCCCGGCCCCAGGCCACGGAGACGGTGGCGCGGGTATGCATGGAGGTTCAGGCACGATGAGACCGGACGCCCGCAGCCGCCGCCGGCACGCCATGGAAACCATGGGGCGCATGCGCCGTATCCATTTCGTGGGCATCGGCGGCGCAGGCATGAGCGGCATTGCCGAGGTAATGCTCAATCTGGGTTATCAGGTGTCGGGCTCCGACCTGAACGAGAGCCAGGTAACCCGGCGCCTGCACGATCAGGGGGCATCCGTGGTCGTCGGTCACAGGGCCGAAAACGTCGCTGGTTGCGACGCCGTGGTCATATCCAGCGCGGTAACGGACGCCAACCCGGAAGTGGTTGCGGCGAGAGATCAGCGTATTCCGATAGTGCCGCGGGCGGAGATGCTGGCGGAACTGATGCGCTTTCATTTTGGCATCGCGGTGGCGGGAACCCACGGCAAGACCACCACCACCAGCCTGATCGCCAGCCTGCTGGCGGAGGCCAATCTCGACCCCACCTTCGTCATCGGCGGCCGCTTGAACAGCGCCGGCGTCAATGCGCGTCTGGGCGGGGGAGACTACCTGGTCGCGGAAGCGGATGAGAGCGACGCCTCTTTCCTGTATCTGCAGCCAATGCTGGCGGTGGTGACCAATATCGATGCGGATCATATGTCTACCTACGGCGGCGACTTCGGCCGTCTGCGCGGTGCCTTTATCGAGTTCCTGCATCACCTGCCGTTCTACGGGCTTGCGGTACTGTGCGCGGATGACGCCGAGGTGCGGGGACTGCTGCCGGCAGTGAGCCGCCCGGTGCTTACCTACGGCACCACCGAGGGTGTGGACGTGCGCGCGGTCGATCTGCGCCAGGAAGGCATGCAGACCCATTTTTCCGTCGTTCACGCGGGACAGGATACGCCGTTGCAGGTCACTTTGAATCTGCCCGGGCGGCACAACGTCCTGAACGCCCTGGCCGCCATCACCGTAGCCCATGAACTGGACGTGGATGACGAGACCATTCGATGCGCGTTGTCCGGCTTCCAGGGGATAGACCGGCGTTTCCAGACCCGGCAAGGCTGCCGTGTGGAAGCCGGGGAACTGATGCTGGTGGACGACTATGCCCATCATCCCCGGGAACTGGCCGCTACCATTGCGGCGGTGCGCGAGGGCTGGCCGGGCCGGCGTCTGGTGGTGGCGTTTCAGCCCCATCGCTATACCCGCACTCAGGATCAGTTCGAAGACTTCGTACAGGTGCTGTCCCAGGCGGACGTGCTGCTCCTGAGCGAGGTCTACGCCGCCGGGGAGGCCGCCATCAACGGAGCCGACGGGCGGGCGCTGAGTCGGGCCGTGCGGGCTCGCGGGCAGGTGGATCCGGTATTCGTGGATGCGGTCGGCGATCTACCCCAGGTGTTGTCCGGGCTGGTTCGCGATGGGGATATCGTGCTCACCCTCGGGGCGGGCGACATTGGAGCGGTCGCGGCCACCTTGGCAGAGCGGTTAGGGGCAAAAGGGGAGAATGATGGAAAGGCTTAAACGACCGAGGTGGCATTTGCGCATGGGCTGCGGGGGATCCCTGTTCGGCTATGACGACCGGGATCTTTCCGCGAGACGACGCCCGGCACCCGATCCGAAACCGGGCCCACAGGGGGCTCAACGAGAAACCGCCGGTGCCCAGGATCGGCCTAAATGATGCCGGCTCTGAGCATGGGTGAGCTGCGCGGCGAGATGCGCTATGACGAGCCCCTGTCGCGACATACCAGTTGGCGGGTGGGTGGTCCGGCACGGCGTTTTTACCAGCCGGCGGACAGCGCCGACCTGGTGACCTTCCTTGCCGGTCTGGAACCGGACGAGCCATTGCTGTGGCTGGGGCTGGGCAGCAACCTGCTGGTACGTGACGCGGGTTTCCCCGGGACGGTGGTCGCGATCCAGGGGCGCCTGAACGCTCTGACGCTGCAGGCGCCCGGGATCATCCGTGCGGAAGCGGGGGTGGCCTGTGCCAAGGTGGCCCGCTTTGCGGCGCGGGCGGGGCTGCGCGGCGCGGAGTTTCTGGCTGGAATTCCGGGCACCCTGGGCGGCGCACTGGCCATGAATGCGGGCGCCTTCGGGGGCGAAGTCTGGCAGAAAGTGCTCAAGGTGGAGACGGTGGACCGCTCCGGCAGGTTCAGAGAGCGAACGGCCCGGGATTATGCGGTGGGTTATCGCCAGGTAACAGGGCCCGAAGGCGAATGGTTCATAGCCGGCTGCCTGCAACTGGAAGCCGGGGATGTGGAGGCGGCCCAGGTCGAGATACGCCGTCTGCTCGAGCGGCGGGCGGCGACCCAGCCGACCAGTCAGCCAAGCTGCGGTTCGGTGTTCCGCAATCCGCCGGGGAATCATGCGGCGCGTCTGATTGAAGCGGCCGGTCTGAAAGGCTATGCGATCGGGGGTGCCAGGGTATCGGACAAGCATGCCAATTTTATCGTCAACACCGGTAACGCCAGTGCATCCGACATCGAGGCCCTGATCGAGTACGTACAGGACGAGGTACAGCGGACCAGCGGAGTACGCTTGATAACAGAGGTGCACAGCGTGGGCGAGGCGCTCTGAGATGCGTGTATTGAACCATGCCGGCGCCGGGTGGCGCGGAGCCACCCGGCAACGCAAAGGCCCCGCTGCGTGCGAGGAGTGTCAGACATGGCGATAAACCCGGCGACATTGGGCAAGGTGGCGGTGTTGATGGGCGGTCAGTCCGCGGAGCGGGAGATCTCCCTGAAGAGTGGCCGGGCGGTGCTCGAGGCGTTGCGTCGTCGGGATGTGGATGCGCGGGCGGTGGACGTCGGGCCGGATCTGCTGCACCAGTTGCTAGCTGCGGATTACGATCGGGCGCTCGTCATCCTGCACGGGAGAGGCGGTGAAGACGGCGTGGTTCAGGGGGCACTGGAAACCCTCGGGCTGCCTTATACCGGGAGCGGCGTACTGGGTTCCGCGCTCGGTATGGACAAATACCGCTGCAAGCTGGTGTGGCGGGGACTGGGTTTGCCGACCCCCGAGTTTGCGTTGATCGAGAGCGA
>JAUXGQ010000180.1 GCA_030621975.1 Gammaproteobacteria bacterium
CATCGGCCTGTTTGAAGATTTTTGCCAGGGCTTGGATATATTCCGGAAAATTCATGATCTCCATGGATGACAGCAGGGCCATGTAATCGGCCCCTGCCACATCGACGGGAATGGTCAGGCCCGTATCCGCTTCGATATGCCGGATCTGGGCGCGCAGGGCCTTCAGCGTCACGCCCATGGGACTGCCGATCTTGACCGCCCGGATACTGGCGTCGATCAGCCCCTCCGGCGCATGCCCCGAGGCAACCATGGCCTCGCGGCATTTGCGGATCATATAGCTGATATCATTACCTACCGGGCACACCATGGAACAGCGGCCGCACAGGGTGCAACTGTCGTACACGAGTTCCTCCCACTCCTCCAGCAGCTCATCGGTAACCGGTTCCGCAAGGCCCAGCGCCTTCTTGAACCTCCCCCAAAAGGTGTATTCCTGCTCCCAGACCCTGCGCATGGGCTCAAGCTTGTGTATCGGCGTATACCGGGGGTCACCCGTCTCTGTATAAAACAGGCACGCCTCCGCACAGATGCCGCAATGCACGCAGCTCGAGAAAAAGGCTGCCGTGGGCGCATCCATCTCCTCCCTGAATGCGTTCAATGCACGTTCCACCGTCGGTTTGCTCATGACTCCACCCCCCTGCGCCCTGCCATGGCGCCGTTGTACCAGCGGGCCACAAAAGCCGTGAATGTGTGCATCAGCTTGGTGAAGGGAAACAGGATCAGCAGGATTTCCACGCTCAGGATGTGGATGCCCAGCGCCAGGGGATAGGGGTTCACCAGGCGATGGAAGGCCAGATAGCCGGTCAACAAGGGCAGGAAGGTCAGCGCCCACACCAGATAGTCCTCGAATCCGGACAGGAAACGCAGCACCGGATGGGCCAGGCGATGTATCAGGAGGCCGATCAGGGCAACCAGGGTTACCACGGTGATGGCGTCGATCACCGGCGTTGGCATTCCGGGCCATTCGATACCGAAGGTGGCATGTATGAGTTCGATATGCGGCACGAACAGCAACAGGGCGATGAAAAAGCCGAGGTGAAAGATATAGCCGCCGATCACGGTAAAGGCGGCGCGCTTCAGGGTTCCTGATTCCGCCAGGAACCGGGTCGCCACGGTCTTTAATCCCGGGCCCAACTGGGAACCACGGGCCTCGGACAGGTAGGGCCGGCGCCCGAGCAGGAAGATCTCCAGCAATCGCACCAAGACCCCGATAACAAAGATGGCCACCGCCACGTCGAATGCGGGACCCCGCACCCAGAGCAGAAAATCCATCGTACTGTTCATGACGATTTCTCCAGGTCGTCGACCGTGACGATTTCGTGTTTTTCAGCCGCCGCCGATGTTTTCCTGCGGTTCATAACACCGGCCGCCGCCCCTAGCGCGACGCCAGTCGCGGCCGCGTAACCGGCGGTTTTCGCGATATCCGCGGTGGGTATGGAAAGCGCCCGGTAGAAGCCGCCGGCATCCCAGAAATTCGGTTCGGAGCACCCCAGGCAGCCGTGGCCGGACTCAATCGGCCAGCTTAGCCCCTGATTCCACTTGATCGTAGCGCAGGCGTTGTAGGTCATGGGACCTTTGCACCCCAGGCGATAGAGGCACCAGCCCTTCTTCGCCCCTTCATCATCGAAGGTCTCCGCGAACAAGCCTTTATCGTAGAAGGACCGACGATAACAGCGGTCATGGATGCTCTGGCCGTAAAAGGCCAGGGGCCGGTTCAAAGCATCCAGTTCGGGTAATTGTCCGAAGATAAGATAGTGGGCCAGTACGCCACTGATGACGGCTGGAATGGGCGGGCAGCCGGAGACATTGATCAGGGGCTTGTCCGTGATGATCTCCGAAACGGGCACCGCGTTGGTGGGATTCGGGGCGGCGTGGGGCAGACCCCCGAAAGCCGCGCAGGTGCCCACTGCGATCACGGCGGCCGCCCCTTCGGCGGTTTGTTTCAGCATCTCCAGATTGCTGATCCCCGCGATGGTGGAATAGCCGTTGTTCTCATTGGGTAGAGATCCATCCACCACCAGCAGATAGCTTCCGAAGTTTTCATGCATGGCCTTTTCCCGGGCCGCTTCGGCCGCATCTCCCGAGGCTGCCTGCAGGGTGTGATGATAATCGAGCGAGATAAAGTCGAAGATCAGGTCCTCCAGGGTCGGCGCGTGACTGCGGGTGAGCGATTCCGTACAACCCGTGCATTCCTGGAAAGACAGCCAGATCAGCGAGGGACGCCTGGCCTTTTCCAAGGCGGCGGCCATGACCGGCACCATGCTCGGCGGCAGCGCCATCACGGAGGCGGTGGCGGCACAGAACTTCAGAAAACCGCGTCTTGATACGCCTTGATGTCTCAGGCTTTCACCCAGGGTTCTCGCTTCAGCCATGCTGCCTCCTCAAGACCTGTTGACTACCAGTATTGTCTGAGCGCGTACCAGTCCGCCCCCCTGGGCCGACTTGAAACGACACAAAAAACCTGATTGCGTCCAAAACTCAGCCATCGCAAGAGCTGGTTTCCATACGCACCTCTGTACTAGCCCGGATATTCCACCACAGAGGACACAGAGGTTATTAATTTTCAAAGGCTTTGTCATTCGGGACCGAAACAGCGGTGTTTACATGGTGTTCCGACAACTATGCAGGACCGTTTGGCGTAAGCTGTTATTCTCTCTGTATCCTCTGTATCCTCTGTATCCTCTGTGTCCTCTGCGTCCTCTGTGGTTAATCCGTGAGATATGCGGGCAACAGGTTGGTCAATCGATCCAAGCCATCCGCCACATCTTCCTTTTGGGATTTGAGCACAGCAGGAACCTCTCCGACTTCAATCTGGAAAGCGATCCGCACCTGTTCCGGGTTATAGTGATCCACCAGCCAGACGCCGGGAAACCGGGTTTCCCATAAACGGCTTCGACCCAGGGTATTCAGCGTTGCGTTAACCTCCCCTTCTCCCAGATACTCCAGCAGTTGCCGCTCATCGCCCGGGCCAAAAGGAAGACTGGTCAGATCGATAACAGTGGATTCCCCGTTTTGGATAAGCCTTCGCAAGGCATGGCGAATCTCATGCAGCACTGGGTGCAGAATCGTCGCCGAATCGGGTTCGTGGGCCTTTTCCGGACGCAACGCGGTATCTTCTAATCCGGACATGTAAAAATATTAGTCTCAGATTAATAACTTTCTGCATGATCTGGATCAGTTATTTATCAGATTTTGCTAATTTTCTTACTTTTAACGCTCGACCCACTGCCCCATTCCTATAAAAATATAGAAATCGGATGCCGCTGGATTGGACTGACTGCGAATCCTGCCGATATTGTGAGAAAGGCTGGTGTGATTTGACTGAGCGCCAAAGTAAACTTAAGTTTGTCCTCGATACGGATCTTTACGAGTGACAAGTCTTCCGGGAATGAGTTATGTGTTTAGGTATCCCGATGCGAATCAACACGATGGATGGATTTATCGCCCGTTGCGAGGCAAAAGGTGTGGAGCGGAAGGTTAACCTTTTCATGCTGCAGCACGAAGACCTGAAACCCCAGGACTATGTGGTGGTACACGCGGGTTACGCAATCCAGAAAATCACGCCCCAGGAGGCCCAAGCCACCTGGGAGATCTATGACCAGATACTCGCGGGTTGACCCGGATTTTTCTCACCAGACGGACCGCGCCAAAGTAGACGTTTAATTGCCATCACAGGCTGCGGGGCAGGTATCGAATCCAGGCCTTATGTCTTGTTAATTCCTCGGGTAGTGAATGCAACGTATTCGAGGCCTGTTCAAAGCTGGTGTATTTGCCATAGAGCAGGACAAACCAGGGTTTGCCCTGGTACTCCAATTCGAAAAGCGCGACATCTCGAGCAAGCCCGTTCTCCCTGACGAACCCGGCGATCGAGCTTTTTCGAAAGCCCCCCATCAACTGAATGGTATACTCCCTCGAATCCCCTCCGCCCAGGGAGGACGTACCGAGATCCACCGCCGAGACAACTGCTACTCTTGGAAAATCGGTTCTGTAAGCGGTTCTCTTGGTCTGTGCCTCGTCCATCCTGGTCTTCAAAGATGAAATCTCATCGGTCAGCTCCGCCATATCCCGCTGTACCAGTTTGAGCTCAGGATCCCTTGGCCAGGGTTTGCTTTCCAATCTGGCAAGTTTGGCCATACTGGTGTTCAGCCGCTGCAGTTCCCGTATCACGGCTTTCCCGGTTGCCCCGCTTTGATCTTGACTGCCCGGCGTCCGCTCTATCGCCGCCAATTCCGCATAAAACACATCCCGGTTGCTCGCTATTTCGCCCTGCGTGTGCAAAAAGGCAAGCAGCACCGTGGCTATTGCCAAAAAGGATAGAGCGCCCAGGGCCCAGGAACGGACATTCAGACTCGAAGACAGTTTATCCAGATTCGTCGACTGTTTGAGCGTATCGAATTTAAGGACATTGTTCGCCTTTCCGAGCTCTTCGACCTTTCTGTCGAGTTCTCCCGAACTGCGTGAGATACCCCCTTTCACAGCCGTCAGCTCCTCATGTAAGGCGGTCTGTCGACTGACGTTCATTTTCAGGGCGGTCAGGGTTGCGGCGTGATCCTGAGCCTGACCTTCCAGGCGAAGGGTGTGTTCCTGGTTCTGAGCCGCGAGATTCGATACCTTCTCCAACTCGCCTTTGAAACCCTCGACGGTGCGCTCCTGGGTCGCGAGTCCTGCCTCCAGGGCTTGCACGAGGGTCTCTATGTCGTTTGTTTTTTGTTCGAATTCCGAAAGTTTTGCCTCGACTGCCTGATCCTCTGCCTCCAGCGAATCGATCCTCGACATCAGGGATACCGAGGGATCGGTTGAAACCTCGTTTATTTTCTGCTCGAATCCCGCAAGTTTTGCCTCGACCGACTGATCGTCTGCCTCCAGCGAAGCGATCTTCGACATCAACGAAGCCAACTGGTCGGTCGGAATCTGGCCTATTTTCTGCTCTAATCCCGCGAGTTTTGCCTCGACTGTCTGATCGTCCGCCTCCAGCGCATTAATCTTCGACATCATCGATGTCATCGAGGTCAACTGGCCGGTCGGAATCTGGTTTATCTTCTGCTCGAATTCCGAAAGTTTCGCTTCGACTGTCTGATCGTCTGCCTCCAGCGAAGCGATCTTCGACATCAACGAAGCCAACTGGTCGCTCGGAATCTGGCCGATTTTCTGCTCGAACTCCGCGAGTTTTGCCTCGGCGTTATGATCCGCCGACTCCAGGGTATCGAACCTGGACATCAACGAGGCCAACTGGTCGG
>JAUXGQ010000380.1 GCA_030621975.1 Gammaproteobacteria bacterium
CGTGCGCCCGGTCTACGATGCCATCCAGAATTTCTTCGTGCCCTTGCGCGAAGAGATCGAGTGGGGCTTCAATGACATTTACGGCATCAGCGGTTATCTGAACCAGCACCCCCGCGATGCCATGAAATTCCGCTCCAATCGGCAGGCAAGGGACAATTGCTACGATTTCCTGGTCACCTCCATGAGCCTGGACCCCTGAGCCGGCGCCGCGAGCTACCCTTGTCGCTGCACCTCTGAAGCAAGCACCTCCATTGAGGCGGCTCACAAATGCAACCACGGGTGAACAGTCCGCCAAGCCAATCCTCAACGGGAAGGCAAGCGTAATTGAAATATTATCTGTGTTAATCCGTGTCCATCCGTGGTTAAGATATTTTGTACCATCTACCCTGGTTCTTCGTTCTCAGCGTCCACCCACCATGCCCGGGTGTGAGGAAGAAAGTGTGTGATACCTTCCAGAATCCCGGCGCTGTAGTTACCGTTCATCCCCATAAAATCACCTCTGGCGATATAAAGCGCATCCGAAGTTCCCTGCTGTTCCGCCGACTGCCTTGCCTCACGACACACCTCTGAGGTCGCGTTGGCAACCAGTACCGAGTGGATCGGGCTGGTAAGCACCGGCAGGTCATTACCACTGTCGCCACAGAACACCGTATTCTCGGGTGCGAAGTCCAAGCGCCGCATCAGGAATTCCACCGCGTGAAACTTCGTAGCACTGGCGGGCACCACATCCAGCAACCCGATGCCGGCGGGTTCATCCACACTCCAGATCAGGTCGGCGCGCACAGCCTCTGAGTCCAGTCGTTCCTGCATCGTCTGCAACAACCTCTGCCGGTCCACATAGAGGGGAACGTAATAACTGAGCTTGAAACGGTTTTGCTTGGCGCTTTCCTGCAGCCTCAGTTCCGCCAGGTCGAGAAACAGGGCCTTTAGAGCGGAATGCCCCATGGTGCGCCAGTCACGGGCGATCTCCTCGTCCCAGTCGGGCCAATACCGCCAACCGCGCTTCGACAGTTCGTAGATGGTGGTGCCCACGTCCCCTATCAGAAAGTCGGGCAGCGGCAGATTGTAGCTTGCGATCGCCTTTTCCACCAGGGCCCGGTACCTTCCGGTGACGTAAACCAGAGTCGTTTCGGAGCGCGCCGCCAGCGCGGCAAAACGCCTGCGCGCCCCCGGCGACTCGGCCTGGCTGCCGTTGGGCAGCAGGGTCCGGTCAAGGTCGGTACAGATCAGGATGCGATCGGACATCAGTTCTCCGGGACGGTGCAGGTTTTGAAAAAATCATAATGGTCGATCGCCTCCAGAATCCCCAGGGCATAGGGCTGGCGGGCGAAATAGATGCCCGCCTGATCGTCGAGCTGAGACAGCTCTTCATGGTGCCGATTGGCGACCACGACCGCCAGGGTATTGCCGCGCATCATATCCTCATCCGCACCGGAACCGCCAGCCACCAGAATCTGTTCCAGGGGAATATCCCATTCCTGGGCAAAGTAGCGCAACGCAAGGCCTTTGGAGGCGCGCACCGGTACGATGTCGAGAAACTGGCCAAAGGCATGGATGACGTTTACGCTCTGTTCCTGCTGGCGCAGCAGGGTTGTGATCTCCTCCAGGGTAGGCGCTATATCGGGATCATAGTGGTAGGAGATCTTGAAGCGGCTCTGTTCGCTCTTAGGCTGGGCCACTATCCCTGGCAGTTCGCCAAGGACGCGTCTAACGGCCCTTGGTTGCCAGAGGTGGTCTATGTGCTGTGCCCAGGCAACGTCAGCGGTAAGCTGCGGCGCATAATAGATCTCGGTGCCCAGGCTTGTGATCATGACATCGGGCAAGGGGATGCCGGATTTCTTTTGAACCTCCAGGGCGGAATCCAAGCGCCGGCCGGTCGCGATACCAAAGGTTGCGCATTTTCGGTTCTTGCGCACCACGTCTATAAAGCTTTTCAGCCCCTTCGGATTACCCAGCAAATTCTGATCCAAGTCCGTGAAGATCGCCCGGTCATGATAAAGCATGGGCCGTCGGCTGAGCGGCGCGCGGGGCCGGCGCTCGCGCTGTTCCAGGAGCGGCCTGACCCGGTCGAGATAGGCCTGAGCATGGGCCGGCCATGAATAATGCTTGCGCACACCCTGCAACCCGTTCGTGGACATCTCCCGCCACTGTTCCGGGTTGTGCAGAATCTTCAAAAGGGCGCAGGTAATTGCCTCCTTATCCAGCGGATCGACCAGCAGGCCGTTCCGGCAGTTGGCAATGATATCCACCGGACCACCGTTTTCCGTAGCGACGGTGGGCAACCCGCTGGCCGCCGCCTCGAGCAAGGTGAGGCCGAAGGGCTCCGTCAAAGCGGGGTTGACGAACACGCCACGGGAGACCGTCGCCAACCGGTAGATGTCCGGCACCTCGTCCGGCCGGTGGTGCTTCGGAACGGCGACCCGGCCATAGAGGTCATAGAAATCGATCAACAGCAGGATCTCGGTCAATACCGACTGCGGACCAGCCTCCATTTCGCGGATATCCTCGCGGCTGCCGGCAACGATGACCAGGTTGGCCACCTGCTGCAGCTTTGGAGACTCCCCATAGGCCTCGACCAGGGTCACGATGTTCTTGCGCTCATCGGGCCGCGACAGGGCGAGAATCATCGGCTTTTCCGGTTTCATCAGAAACCGCCAAAGGTATGCAGCGAAAGGGACCTGCGACCCTTCTTTTTCGGGGGGGTGGAATTGCTCCAGATCGGTGCCGGGCGGGATAACCGACATGCTTTCCGGCTGGTAGTAGTCGTAGAGCTCGTACTGATCCTCGATCTCGTTATGGGTGCTGGTGATCACCAGCCCCGCATTGGCGAGGACCTCCTCCTCCGCCTCGATGCGCCGCGACAGATTATAGCGGCCCTCGATCTCGTCACGCCTGAGACCCATGGCCAACAGGCGCCGCCGCTTGTCCCTGCCGAGGGAGTGTCCCGTATGAACCAGCGGGATACCGGTGAGGTTGGCGAGTCGAACCCCTACATAACCCGCATCGGCATAATGGCTGTGCAGGACATTGGGCAGCCGGGGCTGCTGGTTCAACCAGTTGAAGAGATTGTCAGCAAAGGTGTCCAAGTGGTCCCACAGCTCTTCTTTGCGCAAATAGCCCTCCGGGCCGGCGTCGATACGCAGGATCCGGGCTTTCTCAACGAGTGATTCCACCTCCTTGCCGTAATCCTCGCTCACCTCCGAATCCAACACCCTGCGTGTTACCAGATCGACTCGGGCCACATCGACCCGCTCCGCCAGGGCGCGGGCCAGATCGACCACATACTTGGTCTGTCCCCCGGTGTCGGCATCACGGCCGAGTTCCAGGTCGTGGCCCCGGATCAAGCCGTGAACACTGATCAGCAGCGGATAGATCTGTTCTGTGTCAGCCATCATGTTGCTTCCTCGGGTCATACCTGGCCTGTCCGTTCATCCTCCATCGCGGCGGCCAGGGGTCGGAATTGCAGGGTGTAGAGCATCTCCAGATAGCGCCGGGTCTCCTTGCGTTCCAGATCGGAGACATAACGCCAGAAACCGTATACCCTCGACA
>JAUXGQ010000140.1 GCA_030621975.1 Gammaproteobacteria bacterium
ATTATTTGTAGGAGCCCGCTTGCGGGCGGACGCGGAACCATGCCGGGCCCCGGTTCGCCCGCAAGCGGGCTCCTACGGCGCATGATAGATTACGGCTTCCAATCGTAGCCCGTGCAGAGCTTGCGAAACACGGGAGAACGGGTGAAAGAACTGTCCTGCGTTTCGTTCCTCAACACAGGCTACGCTTTATTTACAAGGTCCTGGAAGAGGCTAAAACATGACTCGCTTGATTGCATTGGTGACGGACTTTGGAAGTCAGGGGATCTATACCGGTCAGATGCACGCAGTACTCTTGGCCAGCAATCCGGACATTGCGGTTGTCGACCTGGTCAACGATCTACCGGCTTTCCAACCGCAACTGGGGGCCTATCTGCTGGCGTCTATGATCCCCTTTTTGCCCCAGGACGTGTTGTATGTGTGCGTTGTGGATCCGGGCGTGGGCAGCGATCGGGCGGCCCTGGTATTAAAGGCCGACGGACGCTCGTTGGTAGGACCCGACAACGGGATCCTGGCAGTGGTTGCGCGGCGGGCAGGCGATTGCCGATGGTGGCGGATTACCTGGAAGCCCGCGAAGCTGTCGCACAGTTTTCACGGCAGGGACCTGTTTGCGCCGGTGGCGGCAATGCTGGCCAGAGACGATCCCGTGCCCGGAGAGCCGATCGCGGCGGAGCAGGTCATCGGAACTAACTGGCCCGGTGACCTTGCGAAGATCGTCTATGTGGATCATTTCGGAAACCTGATCACAGGCCTTCGCTCAGAGAGCCTGAGTGATCGCCGGGTGGTGCGCGTAAATGGTCGGTCGATCCCCTTTGCACGCACCTTCAGCGATGTTCCGCCCGGGAGCGCATTCTGGTATGCCAACGGCAACGGGCTGGTGGAGATCGCGGTCAATCAGGGTCGGGCCGAGCAGATGTTCAATCTCAGGCCCGGCGACGCGGTGGAGATCCCGGGGCAATGAGCCTGGTCCGGATAAGGCTGGGGGAAAACGTATGCTGCGCACTTCAAGGCTTTCGCCTGTTAGTTGGGTTGTCGAAGAATGGACAGGATTAACAGGATAAAACAGGATGTACAGGATACGCTTGTGTTTCGCGGGTTTTTTTACGGCATAGGCCTAACCGATAATCTTCTCGGTGCGGTCCGGGGCCGAGAAAACAAATTTAACATCCTGTCAATCTTGTAACATCCTGTTAATCCTGTCCATTCTTCATAAAGCCGTGGGTCATACAAGTGTTGCTTCCTGCTTCTCCTGGTGGGGATACAGCAGCGGCTTAAGATATCGGCCGGTGTAGGACGACGACACCTGCGCCAGATCTTCAGGGGTACCTTCGGCGACGATTTCGCCGCCCTGGTCGCCCCCTTCGGGACCGAGGTCGATGATCCAGTCGGCTGTCTTGATGACATCCAGGTTATGCTCGATGACCACGACCGTGTTGCCGTGATCCCGTAAGCGGTGCAGAACCCTCAGCAGGTGCGCTACATCGTGGAAGTGCAGTCCGGTGGTTGGTTCGTCCAGGATATAAAGGGTCTTGCCGGTATCCCGTTTTGAGAGCTCCCGGGACAGTTTCACCCGCTGGGCCTCGCCCCCGGACAGGGTGGTGGCGCTTTGGCCCAGGCTGACGTACGACAGTCCCACGTCCATCAGTGTCTGAAGCTTGCGCTTGATCACCGGCACCGGGTCAAAGAACGCCAGGGCGTCTTCGACGGTCATATCCAGCACTTCATAGATCGACTTGCCTTTGTATCTTATTTCCAGGGTCTCCCGGTTGTAGCGTTTGCCCCGGCACACATCACAGGTGACGTAGATGTCGGGCAGAAAGTGCATCTCGACCCGGATCAGGCCATCTCCCCGGCACGCCTCGCAGCGTCCGCCCTTTACGTTAAAACTGAAACGGCCGGGGGAATAACCCCGGGAGCGGGCTTCCTGGGTGGCGGCGAACAGCTCACGCATGGGCGTGAACAGCCCGGTATAGGTGGCGGGATTGGAGCGGGGCGTTCTGCCGATGGGACTCTGGTCGATATCGACCACCTTGTCGAAGAATTCCAGACCTTCGATGGAGCGGTACGGGGCGGGGGAGGTAGTGGCCCCATTGAGGGCGGCTGCGCACAGGGGGTACAGGGTGTCGTTGATCAGCGTGGATTTGCCGGAACCGGAGACCCCCGTGACGCAACAGAACAGGCCCACGGGGAGGCTCGCATCGACCGACTTGAGGTTGTTGCCGGTCGCCCCCCGCAGACTTAGAAAACGGCCTGATTGGACCGGCGTTCGCTGCTCCGGTATCTCGATGCGCAGGGCGCCGGCGAGATACCGGCCGGTGAGGGACTGATGGTTGGCGGCGATCTCCTGGGCCGTACCCTCGGCCACGATCCGGCCCCCGTGCATCCCGGCGCCGGGTCCGATGTCGACGACGTGATCGGCACAACGAATCGCCCCCTCGTCATGTTCCACCACGATCACCGTGTTGCCCAGATCCCGCAGGTGGGTGAGGGTATCGAGCAAGCGGCCGTTGTCGCGCTGATGCAGACCGATGGACGGTTCGTCGAGGATGTACATGACCCCCACGAGGCCGGCGCCGATCTGACTTGCCAGACGGATACGCTGGGCCTCGCCGCCGGAAAGGGTCTCCGCACTACGTTCCAGGGTCAGGTAATTCAGGCCGACGTTCACCAGGAAGGCCAGTCGCTGCGTGATCTCCCGGACGATCTTGTCCGCAATCCTGCCCCGTTTGCCGGGCAGCCGGAGCGTCTCGAGGAAATCCAGGGCCTTGTTCACCGGCAGGGCGGTGATCTTCGACAGATTGTAATCCGCGACGAATACGTTGCGCGCAGCCTCATTCAGGCGGGTGCCGCCGCAGCGTCGACAGGTATGGGTGGAGATATAGCGGGCCAGTTCTTCGCGTACCGCGTTGGACTCCGTATCCCGGTAACGGCGCTCCATATTGCGGATGATGCCCTCGAAGGGGTGGGTCTTGGTGACGCTGCGCCCCCGTTCGTTGTAATAGCTGAAGCGGATGGATTCTTCGCCGCTGCCGTACAGGATCAGTTCCCGGACCTCGTCCGGCAGGTCTTCGAAAGGGGCTTCCACGTCAAACCCGTAGTGTTTGCCCAGGGACTTGATGAGCTGAAAATAGTAGGCGTTGCGCCGGTCCCAGCCCCTCACCGCGCCGCCGGCGAGGCTGAGCTGGGGATGGGTCACCACCCGCAGGGGATCGAAGAACTGCTCTATGCCCAGGCCGTCACAGGTGGGACAGGCCCCCGCCGGGTTGTTGAAGGAGAACAGGCGCGGTTCCAGCTCCGGCAGGCTGTAGCCGCACGCCGGGCAGGCGAAGCGGGCGGAAAACACCTGATCCTCCCCGGCGCCGTCCAGCGGGGCAATGCGGACCAGGCCGTCCGAGATGCGCAGCGCCGTCTCGAAGGACTCAGCCAGGCGCAGGCCCAGATCCGGGCGCGCCTTGAAACGGTCCACCACGATCTCGATGCTGTGTTTCTTTTGTGGGTCAAGCTCCGGGGCCTGGTCGATTTCGCAGATCACACCGTCGATACGCGCACGTATGAACCCGTCGGCCAGCATCTCCCGCAGCAGTTGATGATGCTCACCCTTGCGCGCGGATACCAGGGGGGCCAGCATCATCAGCTTGCTGCCTTCGGGCATGGCGAGGACCTGGTCGACCATCTGGCTGACGGTTTGGGCCTCCAGGGTCTGTGCGTGTCGCGGACAGCGGGGGGTGCCTGCCCGGGCGAACAACAGGCGCAGGTAATCGTAGATCTCCGTGATGGTGCCAACCGTGGAACGGGGATTGTGGGACGTGCTCTTTTGTTCGATGGAGATGGCCGGTGAGAGCCCCTCGATGTGGTCCACATCGGGCTTCTCCATGATGGAAAGAAACTGTCGCGCGTAGGCGGACAGGGACTCCACATAGCGTCTCTGCCCCTCGGCGTAGATGGTGTCGAAGGCCAGGGAGGACTTTCCGGAACCCGACAGCCCCGTGATGACGATCAGTTTGTCACGGGGCAGGTCCAGATCGATATTCTTGAGGTTATGGGTGCGCGCCCCACGGATGCGAATCGTTTCCATAGACGGTGTAAGCAGTAGAGCCAACCTGTTAATATACGCCGTCTTGTGTTTCCGGCGCAAAGGGCTGGTGAAGAATCGATGATGAGAGACAGGCAGGGTTCGGGTATGAATCCCCTGGAACGGAGGGCAGCGATTTCGCTGGCGGGCATTTATTCTCTGCGAATGGTGGGGTTATTTCTGATCCTGCCGGTTTTTGCCCTGTACGCCACAGAGCATCTCGAGGGGGTTACGCCCATGCTGGTGGGCATTGCCCTGGGCGCCTACGGCCTTACCCAGGCCCTGTTGCAGATCCCGGCGGGTATGCTGTCGGACCGCATCGGGCGCAAGCCCGTGATCATCGGGGGACTGTTGATCTTCGCCTTGGGCAGTGTGGTCGCCGCGCAGTCGGTTACCATCGAGGGTGTGATTGCCGGTCGTGCCCTGCAGGGCGCCGGTGCCATCGCGGCAGCGGTGATGGCGTTGGCCGCCGATCTCAGCCGCGAGGCGCAACGCACCAAGGTGATGGCGGTGATCGGCGTGAGTATCGGCATGGCCTTCGCGCTCAGCCTGGTGCTCGGCCCTCTGATCAGCGGCTGGGTGGGTGTGCCGGGGATTTTCTGGCTGACCTCCGTGCTGGCGCTGGTCGGGATAGGCATTGTCCTGTTTTGGGTGCCGCGTCCCGAACACAGTCACCTCCATCGCGATGCCGAACCGGTTCCGGGCCAGTTTGGCAAGGTGCTCGCCGATCCGGGGCTGCTGCGTCTGGATCTCGGAATTATGGTCCTGCACCTGGTCATGACGGCTACCTTTCTCGTGGTACCGCTGGTGTTGCGTGATGCGGGACTTATCGGCTCCGAGCATTGGAAGATCTATCTTCCGGTCCTGCTGGTGTCCGTGGTCGCCATGGTGCCCTTGATCATCCTGGCGGAGAAACGGCGGCGCATGAAGCCTGTGTTTCTGGGCGCCATCCTGGCCCTGGGGCTGGCCCAAGGGGGGATCTGGCTCTTCCACCAGTCTCTGGTGGGGATAGTCGCGATGCTGGCCGTCTATTTCACCGCCTTTAACCTGCTGGAAGCAGCCCTGCCGTCGCTGGTGTCCAAGGTGGCGCCGGTGGTGCGCAAGGGTACGGCCATGGGCGTATACACGAGTTCCCAGTTCCTGGGCGCCTTTCTCGGCGGGCTGGTCGGCGGCTGGATACACGGAGAACTCGGCATCGGCGGGGTATTTCTGCTGGGCTCGGCGGCTGCGCTGTGCTGGCTGGTGATCGCCGCGGGCATGGCCAATCCCAGACATCTGACCAATCACCTGCTCACGATAGGGGATCTCAGCAGCGAGGAGGCGCGGCAACTGGGGCCCAAACTCGCCGGCGTTCAGGGCGTGGCCGAGGTGCAGGTGGTTGCCGAGGACGGCATCGCCTACCTGAAAGTGGATAACGACACCCTGGACCGTGACGCCCTGGATGAATTTTCCACCACCAGGGCGTAAACTCTGAGCTTCGATTGTTTACTAGGGAAATTCTTGCTTAGTGCCCGTCCGTAAACGGCGGGCACTGGTTCGGCACAGGGATGTACGTTCTGGAAATGTCCCAGGGACAGGCATTTCCGGATGCTAACTAAATCAGGAGGAGAGATGTCGAGAGGAATCAACAAAGTCATATTGATCGGCAATCTGGGCGCGGACCCCGAAACCCGTTATATGCCTTCGGGCGGCGCGGTGACCAATATCAGGCTGGCGACCAG
>JAUXGQ010000320.1 GCA_030621975.1 Gammaproteobacteria bacterium
CCTGCGTGAAGGTTGAGCGCTCCGGATTTCTGCTGACTCGCCACTGGCGTGACACGCCACAGGGGATCGATCTCTCATTCTGGATCTGGACAACCCAAGGCGCCCTGCTGGCCCGCTTTCCAGGACAACGGGCGATCTGCTTCATCGCCCGGGAACAGGCCCTTGACGATGACCTGTTTCGAAATATCGTATTCCAACGCAAGCCGGTCGAACTGACCAGCCTTCAGGACACCCCGGTGGACGCCCTCTATTTCAAGCAGCAGGGTCAGCTGCAGAGACTGCGCGAGTCGGCCTCCCGCAACCGCATCATGCTCTACGAGTCGGATATCAAGCCGTCGGACCGCTTTCTCATGGAGCGTTTCATCACCGCCTCTGTCACCCTGCGGGGGGAGGCGATCGAGCGCAACGGCTACCTGGAGATGGTCGCTCCCAGGGTGAAACCCGACGAGTTGCAACCCGCCCCCGGTTACCTCAGCCTGGATATCGAGACCGATGGCGTCGACGGCCAGGTGCTCTCCATCGCCTTCTGCGGCCAAGGCCGGGAGGCGGTGCTGATGCAGGGGGACGGTGCGGACTGGGAGGGCGGCCTGCCGATCAGCTGGCAGCCGGATGAGCGATCGTTGCTGCAGGGCTTTCTTCAGCGCTTTTCCGAACGCGATCCCGACCTGATCCTGGGCTGGAACCTGATCAATTTTGACCTGGATTATCTGGAGCGGCGCTGTCGCCACCACCGCATCCCCTTTTCCCTGGGGCGCGCCGGCCAGAGCGCGGCCATCCTGCAACCCCAGCAGTCCGGACAGCAGCGCATCGCCTCCATCCCCGGGCGGGTGGCGCTGGATGGCATCGATAACCTGCGTGCCGCCTTCTGGTCTTTTGAAAGCTTCTCCCTGGACCATGTGGCCCATGAACTGCTGGGCCGTGGCAAGCTGATCGAAGGGAAGGAGGACAAGATAGGGGAGATCCGCCGCCTGTTCAGCGAAGACCGCCCTGCCCTGGCCGCCTACAACCTGGAGGACTGCCGACTGGTGGAGGAGATATTCCACAAGACCGACCTGATCCATTTCGCCCTCCAGCGTGCGGCCATGACCGGTCTCGCCCTGGGTCGCCAGGGCGGCTCGGTGGCCGCCTTCGACAACCTTTATCTGCCGCGGCTGCATCGGGTCGGTGCCGTCGGCCTGGACATCGGCGCCCTCGAGTTCGACACAACGAGCCCCGGCGGCTATGTCATGGACTCCCGGCCCGGGCTCTACGACAACGTGCTGGTGCTGGACTTCAAGAGCCTCTACCCGAGTATCATCCGCACCTTTCACATCGACCCCCTGGGCATGGCGCGCCCAGGGAAGGATCCGGTTCCGGGATTTCTCGGCGCGGAGTTCTCACGCCGGCAGAGTATTCTGCCCGGGATCATCGCCGATCTCTGGCGCAAACGGGACCAGGCAAAACAGGATAACAACCGGTCCCTCTCCCAGGCGATCAAGATCATCATGAACTCCTTCTACGGTGTGCTCGGCTCCAGCGGCTGCCGTTTTTACAATCCCAGGCTCGCCAGCAGCATCACCCGCCGCGGACACCGGATCATCACTCGCAGCCGCGACCGGCTGGAGGCCCTGGGCCACCGGGTGATCTACGGCGATACCGACTCGCTGTTCGTGCTGCTGGGCTGCGGCTATGATGAACAGCGCTGCCTGGCCACCGGCCGGGAACTGGCGGCGGAACTGAACCGCTGGTGGAGCCGACAGCTGGAACAGGAGTACCAGCTGGACTCCTTTCTGGAGATCGAGTTCGAGACTCACTTCATCCGCTTCCTGATGCCCACCATTCGTGGCTCGGAGACCGGCAGCAAAAAACGCTACGCCGGCTATGTCAGAAACGGCAAAGGCGAGTACGAGGTAAGGTTCAAGGGCCTGGAGAGCGTGCGTAGCGACTGGACGCCTTTGGCCCGTAACTTCCAGCAGGAGCTCTATCGTCGGGTATTTTTCGATCAGCCCTTTGCCCAGTATGTGAAGGAGACAGCCGCCCGGCTCAGGCAAGGGAAGCTGGATGAGCAACTGGTCTATCGCAAGCGTCTGCGACGGCCCCTGGATGAATACCGGAAGAATGTGCCGCCTCACGTACAGGCCGCCCGGCGCTCCTCCAATCCCGAGCGCTGGATCAGCTACCTGATCACCGTCAACGGACCGGAACCGATCGATAACCGAAACAGTCCGATCGACTATCAGCACTACATCGAACGACAACTGGCACCGGCCGCCGACGGTATACTCCACTTTCTGAATGAGAGCTTCGCCCACATTACGGCGGATCAGATGGATCTGTTTTAGGTTGTGTCCGTCCAGAATAAAGGGGACACTACCCTATTTTTGGCCCTTTTCCCTGCGCCTCTGCGCGAGAACAGAGGATTGGCTTGTTCGGGTCAGACCTTTTCCCTCGCCAGACCATACTTCTGGATCAGGCGATAGACGTTGCGTTCGCTGATTCCCAATGTCTTTGCCACCGAGGCGCGGTGCCCGGCGTGTTTCTCAAGCATCATCTCCAGGTAGATCTGCTCCAATTCGGACAGCGTCGGATCGTGATTGAACGAAAAGGTCAACGACGCCTCGGGACTGGATTGTCCGAGACTGAAAGCCAGGTGTTCGGTGCGTATGGCTTTCTTGTCCCGGGACAGGATTATCGCCCGCTCGACGACGTTTTTCAGTTCCCGCACATTGCCGGGCCAGTTGTAGGCCAGGAGTTTTCGCATGGCCTTGTTGGTGATGTTTTTGTTGATACGCCGGGAAAAATCATGGTTTCTAATAAAATGGTCCACCAGATCCCGGATGTCATCGCGACGCGCCCTTAACGGTGGCGTGGTAATCGTGAAGCCCTCCAGGCGATAGTAAAGATCCGGTCGGAAGCTACCCTGCTCGCTCATCTCCTTCAGGTTGCGATTGGTGGCGGCGACTATCCTCACGTTGGCCGACAGATCCCGGGTGCCACCGACGCGGCGGAATTGACCCGTTTCGAGTACCCTCAGCAGTTTGGCCTGGATGGTGGAGTCGAGTTCACCGATTTCGTCCAGAAACAGGGTGCCCCCTTCAGCGCCTTCAATGAGCCCTTTTTTCAACTTTTCGGCGCCGGTGAACGCGCCGCGTTCGTGCCCGAACAACTCCGATTCGAATAGGTTGTCCTGCAGGGTACAACAGTCTACGGCTACGAAATTACGCTCAGCCCGGGTGCTGCGTGCATGAATGGCGCGCGCGACCAGTTCCTTGCCGGATCCGCTCTCCCCCAAGATGAGCACGGTCATGGCGCTGGGCGCTACCGCATCGATCAACTGCTTCACTTCCTGCAGGGCCTCGCTTTGTCCGATCATAAACGAGGTGGCGTTTTCCCGAGCCTGCAGGCGGCGTTTGCAGAACTGGTGGTCGCTGTACAGGGCGGCACTGTCCAGTGCCCGTTTTACGACCAGGATCAGTTCATCGGGGCTGATGGGTTTGACCAGGTAATCGAAGGCGCCAGCCTTCATGGCCTCCACCGACTCTTTTACCGAACCGTACGCGGTCAGTATTATGACGGGCTGATTTTCCGTGAGCTTTGGCAGCTGGCGGAGGCAATCGCCATCGGGCAAGCGCACGTCGGTAATGATCAAGTGGGGTTCGTGCTCCTCACAGTAGGCGTTGGCTTCGGCGAGGCTGGAAACGCCAACCGCATTGTGCCCCATGTCTTTGAGGTATTTTACGATCAGCAGATTGATGATGTCGTCGTCTTCAATGACCAGGATATTCTGCGTCACCGCTCAAGCCCCTTTGAGTGATTCGGCATCCGGAAAGGATGCCTTGAAGCAGGTACCCGTCCCAAGGGTGTTGTCCACTTCGAGGCTGCCGCCGTACTTGTCGACGATCGCCTTGCAGATGGCCAAGCCGAGCCCGCTTCC
>JAUXGQ010000279.1 GCA_030621975.1 Gammaproteobacteria bacterium
GACGTTTGTTCTTCCAGTGATGCCGGGAAACATACTTCCGGACCAAACCCGAGGTGCGCGTCGAAAAAAACCTCTGGGACCTCGACTGCGGCATCCCTGCCGCAGACGGTCTTGCCAGAGAGGCCCGCAAAACCCCGCGAATGCTGATTGTCCTTCAAACGCTGGCTGAGTTTCGTACATAATGCAGGTATAGCTTAGATTTCCGGCTCGACCGGTAAATTTCCGGCGCCCTTCAGATCGTCCAGACGGGGTACCAGGAGGGGCAACAGGGCTTGGGCCGAGTTGTTCAATGCCTTGCCGACGGCCTTGGCGGAGATGGTTGCCCCGGAGATGGCGTCGACCTCCCAGGGATTGCGCTTGGTCCCGTGCTTGACGGTCACGATGGGATTGGCCAGGGCCTTGCCGGCGGCGTCCAGGCGGGTATCCAGGGCGTCGAAGTTGGCCCGAAAGGCGGGATCCGTAATGATCTTGTCTCCCAGGCCCGGCGTCTCGGCCAGTTTCAGCACCTTGATACCCCGAATGCACTCGCAGGCGGGGTCGTAACCGAAGAGCAGGTAGATCATGTCCGCATAGCCCTGGGCGCCGGCCCGCGCGGCGATGCCCTTGAGACGGCCGTCGGCGTTGTAGCCCGCATAGATGCGGGTGGCATCGGTCTGCTTGTCATCGACCGCGGGCCTGACGCCCTCGGCGTCGATAAAGAAGTCCCGGCGTGCCACGGCCCCCGGTATGACCTGGAACACCGCCGCCTCGATGGCCCGGCGCTGGTTTTCCTCGATCATGGGTTTGGTGATCTGGAATGCCAGCACCACCAGGAAGCCCGAAAGCATGGCGATCCCGCCCAGAGTGCGTATCATGGGCCCCGCGGGGGTGGCCGGCTGTTGCGGTGTCCGGGCCTCCGGGGTGGTCATTTTCCTACCTTCTGCCCGAACACCCGGGGCTGGGTAATCTGCTCGATCAGCGGGGTTGCCGCGTTGCCCAGCAGGATGGCGTACATGACCCCTTCGGTGAGGCCGCCGAAGAGGCGGATGATCACGGTGAGAAAGCCGATCAACAGCCCGAAGACCACCACGCCCCATGGGGTCACGGGTGAACCCACCATATCGGTGGCCATGAACCAGGCGCCCAGCATCAGACCGCCGGAGAACAGCATGAACAGTGGATCCGGGTAAGCGACCGGGTCCAGCAGGTAGAAGGCGCCGTCGGTTAATACCACGCCGGCCATGATGGTCACGGGAATGCGCCAGTCCAGCATGCGGCGGAAGGCGAGGTAGAGACCGCACACCAGGATCAGCAAGCCGGCCGTTTCACCGGTGGAACCGTTGGTGGTGCCGATGAACAGATCCTGGAGCGGTGGCCGTACGCCCTCGAACTTGGACAGGGCCAGGGGGGTGGCCCCGGACACGGCGTCCACCGCGACCTGTTGCAGCCACTGGTCCACGGGCACTGGACTCATGAACGGGGCGGTCAGGGTGGTCGGAATAAACTCGCCGAAGCGGCCGGCGAAAAAGGCGGGCGTCCAGGTGGTGATGGCGACCGGAAAGGCGGCCTGAACGAAGGCGCGTCCGACCAGCGCGGGGTTCAGGACGTTCATGCCCAGCCCCCCGAACAGGGCCTTGCCCAGGGCGATGGCGATGAAGCCCGCCACCGCGCCCATCCACAGGGGGAAGCCCGGTGGCAGGCTCAGGGCCAGCAGCAGGCCGGTGATGGTGGCCGACCAGTCGCCAAGGGTGCCGGGGCGGTCGCCGAGCCAGTTGAACAGACGCTCGCTGGCCAGGCAGGTGAGGGTGACCGTTGCCAGCAGGGCAAGGACGCTGATGCCGAACAGCCAAACCGACCAGGCGGCGATCGGCAGCAGCGCAAACACCACGTTGCGCATGATGATGACCACGTCATCGGGGGCGTGGGCATGCGGCGAGGTCCGCAGTTGAATCTGGGGTCGCTTGGCCATGTTCCTTTCAGCAGCGCTCGAAACAGGGACTGGCTGCACGCCGGCGGTCAGGCCGGGGTGGCAGAGCCCCGGGGCACCTGGCGATTTCGAAATTCCTGGGCTTGTACCTGATCAAGCCGCCTGCTCCCGGTTGATGGCCTTGGCGATGCGGAAGTACTGGACCAACGGGATGTTGGACGGGCACACATAAGAGCAGCAGCCGCACTCGAAGCAGTCGTTGAGGTGGTACCTTTCGGCCATCAGGTCGTAGGTCCGCTTGGCTGCAAGAAGCCCGAGCTGGGAGGGATTGAGATGCATGGGACAGGCGTCCACGCAACGGGCGCATTTGATGCATGGCCAGATGGGTGGCGGGGCTTGCGCCTCGAGTTCAGGCTCATCGAGCACCAGCAGTCCGGAGGTGCCTTTGGTAATAGGGGTGTCCAGGGAAGAGACGGCCGGCCCCATCATGGGACCGCCAAGGACAAACTCATTGCGTCCGCCCTCGCAGCAGCCCATCTGTTCCAGCAGAAAGCCGATGGGCGTGCCCAGCGCGACCAGATAGTTGCCGGGGCGGGCGACACCCGGTCCGGTCACCGTGATGACCCGCTCGATGAGGCCCTCCCCCCTTGGCAGCAGACGGCCCAGGGCGGCCAGGGTGCCCACGTTGTTGACCACCACGCCGATCTGGGCGGGGATGCTGCCGCTGGGGACCTCCTTGCCCAGGACGGACTTGATGAGCATCTTTTCGGAACCCTGGGGATACTTGGTCTCCACCGCCTTGACCTCTATGCTGCCGTCGCCGGGGAGCTTGGCCTGGATAGCGGCAATCGCATCCATCTTATTGTCTTCCACACCGATGATGGCCCGTTCGCTGTCGGTGGCCTGCATGGCGAATTGCACACCGCGGATGAGGTCATCCGTGTATTCCAGCATCACTCTATGATCGCAGGTCAGGTAAGGCTCGCATTCGCAGCCGTTCACCACCAGGGTGGCGACGGTGTGCTCGTCCGGAATGGAAAGTTTGACATGAGACGGAAAGGCCGCGCCGCCCAACCCCACCAGGCCGGTATCCTGGACCGCGCGGATCAGCTCCCGGTGAGACATGCTCGCGGGGTCTCTGGGGTGACTCCAGCGCACGCCCTGGGTGGACCCCCCGAACACCTCCAGCACTATGGCCGGGGCCTTGGGGCCGCGTGCCGTGGGCATCAGATCGATATTCCTGACGCGGCCGGTGGCGGGGGCGTGCAGGGGCACCGAGACGAAACCGTCGGCCTCGGCGATGGGTTGTCCGCGCACTACTTCCTCGCCCTTTTTCACCACCGGAATCGCCGGTTTGCCGATGTGCTGGCTCAGCGGTACCACCAGCAGCTCCGGAAAGGGCAGACGCCGGATGGGCACGGCCTCGGTCGCCCCTTTGTGGTAGGCGGGATGGATGCCGTGGGAGAAGCTGGGGTGGCGGAAAAGGTTCAACAGGCCCATGGTCTCGATCGGAATATAGGGGATCTCAGCCTCGGCTGCGCTTCAGCCCAGCGCCTTCAGGGCGGCGTCGTAGTCCGGCTCGTCCGCGATCTCCGGGACCAGTTGGGTATAGGTCACTCTGCCCTTCTCGTCGATCACCACGACCGCGCGCGCGGTCAGGCCCTCCAGCGGTCCGTTCTTGATCAGGACACCGTATTTTTTGGCGAACTTTTTACTCCGCATCAAGGACAGGGTCACCACGTTCTTGAGCCCCTCGGCGGCGCAGAAACGGCCCTGGGCAAACGGCAGGTCGGCGGAGATGACCAGCGCTACCGCATCCTCGCGCCCCGCGAAGGATTCGTTGAACCTTCTCGTGGATGTGGCGCAGGTCGGGGTGTCCAGGCTGGGGACGATGTTCAGCAGCCGCTTCTTGCCGGCGAAGTCGCTCAGACCGAGATCCTGCAGATCCTTGTCCGGCAGGCTGAAGTCGGGGGCCGCGGAGCCCACCTTCGGCAACTTACCGCTGATGGTTACCTTATTGCCGAGAAAAGTTACTTTTGCCATGTTGTTGGTTCCTGTGTGGTTTGTATTTATTGGAATTTCTCTGCCCGTTTGATCAGTTTGTCCACGTCCTTCTCGTTCATGTTCCAGGGCGTACCCGGGTGGATGCAACTGGCGGTGCATTTTTCCGCCGACCGCACGACATCCTTGAAGCTGCCCCCCTTGGGGTCGATCACCACCGCCTGTTTGTTACCGTGGTAGGGGAATATCCTGGGACTGAGGTCGGTACACTCGTCGCAGGCGGTGCACTCCGGGGTTTCGATCCAGACCGGCTC
>JAUXGQ010000282.1 GCA_030621975.1 Gammaproteobacteria bacterium
GTGGTAAAACGCTTTTCTTGTTTGCGGTCAAACTCTTGTCCTTGCTGATTTAGAATGTGCCCGACACAACGGGTTCTGCACTGCTCACAGTCGTGTTGTTTGTACGCCGATGCCGGAACATCAGGTGATAGATCGCGGGCGTGAACAACAGGGAAAGGATCGCGCTGAGGCCGACGCCGCCCGCTATCACCACGGCCAGGGGCGGCCAGAAGCTGCCTCCGGAAAAGAGGAGTAATGGCAGGAATCCCCCCATTGTGGTCAATGTGGTCGACAGGATGTGCCGGGTGCTGCCCAGGACTTCGTCCACGATCGCTTCGGCGTCACCCCTGTGAGCCTGGGGATTTGAGCGAATCGCGGCCAACACCACGATGGTCCCATTGATTGCGACACCCACCAGCCCGGCGCTGCCGAGGATGGGATTGAAGCCGAGGGGAAATCCGCTCAACCATAGAGACAGCATACCGAGGCCGATGGACATCACCGCGACGGAGCCGATGACGCCCGCCAGCAAGGCGCTGCGAAACGATAGCACCAGGGTCGCGATCATCAGCGCTACCAGCACCGGTATGTAGGTCATGAGCTGTCCAATGGCGCGTCCTTGCTCTTCACTGTCGCCGGCGATTTCCAGACGATAGCCCCGTGGGAGTTCAAATCCGTCCGTCGCAAGTTGCTTGAGAATGGCGTTGGTCACGTCGATAGGCAGGGTTCCTTGGGCAACCCAGCCCAGCACCTTGTTGACCCGCTCCCCATTGCGGCGCGTGATACTGGCAAGCTCGGGTCGGATTTCGAACTCCCCAATGGCCTGCGCCGGTATCCAGAGCTGCTGGGCCGCCGCCTCGCGCGATACCAGGTTGATGGAGCCGATACGATCGAGGGAGCCGCGTTCGCTGCTGCCATAGCGGATGCGCACCGGCAGCTCTTCCAGGTCCTCCAATACCGACCCGCCTACGCGGCCTTCCAGATTGCCCTGAAATTGGCGGGCAATCTCGCTCAGGGTAAGGCCTGCGACTCGCGCTTCGTACTCGTCCGCCTTTAGCCAAAGCTTGGGCTCACCTCCCGTGATTGTGGCGAGCGTATGCAGGATTGCCGGTTGCGTATGCATGATGCGTCTGAGCTCATCGCCATAATGCTTCAATTGCGCCAGATTCGGCCCGACCAGGCGAAACGCCACCGGCGCCTCGTAGGGGGGACCTTGTCCAAACAAGCTGACCAGAATCTTCGCTTCCGGAAAGCGCGCATCCAGTTCGGCCTGCAACGCTGGTATCAGGGTATTCACCGCTTCGACGCTTGCGCCGAGCACGATAGCCTGGGCGTAGGAGGGGTCGTTATCCTGGTCCATGATCAGGTTGTAGTAGACCGACGGATAACTGCCGCCCACCAACCAGTCGACTTGTACTATGCCCTGGTGCGTGCGGATGACGTCCTCGATCTCCCGGGCAGCCCGCGCCGTACGCTCCAACGAGGCGTCGTTGGAGAGCCACACCTCGACCTCGAACTGTTCCCGGTCCGCCAGCGGAAAGAATTGATTGCCCAAGGTGCCTGCCAGGACCAGGCCCAGAACAGGCAAGGCCATGGACACCGAAATCGAAACCAGGGGACGTTTGAGTGCGGCGAGCAGAGCCCGCCGATATAAAAGGGTCAGGGTCGCGCTGTAAAAACCGTCTTGCCACCACTTCCAGGGCGTATGAGCGTTGCCGGGCCGGGCAAAGACAGCCGCGAGTGCCGCGATAATGGTCATCGAGATCAGAAAGGATCCACTCAATGCCAGGACCACGCTGATGGCGATAGGGCTTACGAAATCTCCCACGTTACCGGGCAGCAGAAAGATCGGCATGAAGCCCAGAATAGTAGTGAGGGTGGAGGCGAGCAGGGGATTGAAGAGATGCCGCACCGCTGCCGCCATGGCCGCACGCGGCGCTAAGGCCTGGCGCAGTCTTTTGCGAACTTCGTCCGTCACGACGATGGCGTTGTCGATCAGCAGGCCAATGGCGATAATCATCCCGAAGATGGTCATCTGGTGTATCTGCTGACCAAATAAGGTAAGTCCGAAGAGTATGAACGCGGCGCTCAAGGGCAGGGCTGCCCCGACGATGAGCGCCGCGCGCCACCCCATTCCGATGAGCACCACCAGCACGACCACCGCCGAACCTGCCGCCAGATCGCCCCCCAGGCGGGAGAGCCGCTCGGCGGTATATCGGCTCTGATCGAATGCGACCTCGACGCTTATGCCCTTGTGCATTTCGCGGCCGAAGCTGGCGATCAGATCTCTGGCTGCCTCGGCCCACAGATCTATGCGCACACCCGTTTCCACCCGTGCGGCCACCAGCACCGCCCGTGAACCGTCGGCATAGGCGATATCCTGGGGCGGATCAAGCCAGTTCTTGTTCACCTCGGCGATGTCGCCAAGCTTGATCAGGCCCCCGCTGCCGTTGCTCGCGAGCGGTATCTCGGCGATGCGCCTGATCGAATTGAGCTCACCCTCCACCTCCATCAACAGATCGCGCCGATCGGTGCGCAGCACCCCGGCGGGCATCTTCGCATCCGCGGCCGCAATCAGTGCCGAGACATCGGACGTGGACAGGCCGAGTGCGGCGAGCTCTCCCGGGTCCACCGTCACGGTGACCTCTTCTTCAGTTTCGCCGAACAGGCGCACGTTTTCCGTGCCGGGCAGGTTGCGCAATCGGTCCCCCAACTCTTCAGCCAGTCGGGTGACCATGCCGAGCCGGGGCGCCGTCTTTACGTTCCACCGGACAGCGGCAATGAGCGAGTAAGCCACGGCGCCCCGTTTGTCATCGAATTCAGGCCTGATCGTGCCCGGTGGGAGCTCCTGTTCCGCATCGGCCAGTTTGTCCCGGATCTTCGAAAACACCGCTTCGTTGTTGCCGCGGTCGATGCGATCCTCGAGTTCCAGGCTGATGAGCGAGATGCCTGGACGGGAGGAGGACTCGATTTCCTTTATCTCGGACACCTCCTTCAACGCATCCTCCAGCTTTTTCGTCACCAGCGCTTCCATCCGCGCCGCAGATGCCCCCGGCAGGATCGAGAGGACGATGGGGTTGCGGTTGGTGATACGGGGGTCTTCGATTCGGGGTGTATTTATCAGAGCCGAGAGTCCCGCGATCACCAGGACCACAATGCTCAGAACCAGGAGATGCCGATTGCGAAAGAAGAGGGTGACGATTCCGCGATCCAGGTCGGATTCAGTTGGCGGCATAGTGGCCGTCTCCGTCCGCGATCGGAGGCTCGGCTGCACTGTCCAGGCGCACGAGCTGACCGGGGACCACGCGATGCAGCCCGTCGGCCACGATGCGGGCACCTTCCTCGACGGCACCGCTCACGAAAACCCGATCGGATTCCTCGTGTATGATGTCGACGAAACGGGGCTCGATCCGGAAAGCCTGTGCCGGCACAGGCGTCGGCTGGGGGCCATGGTCGGTCCGTTCCAGGACGTATGCGGTCCAGAGTCCCCGCGTTCCCTCGGCCAGGGCGCCTATGGGTAGCCAGAAGCCCTTTTCAGGGACGGTCTCGGTCTGGGTCAGGAGCAAGGTGACCAGATCACCGGCGCGCACATCCGGGGGATGCTGGTCCAGGGTCATGATCACGTCCACCGTGCGGGTTCTCGCGTGGCGAACCGGGAGCACGGCCCTGACTCGCGCCGGGATGCTGTGGCCCCGCACCTGGATCTGTCGCACGTCGCCGGCGCTGATCGCGTCCACGATGCGCCCGGCGACGCCCACGCGTATTTCGGGGCGGGTGTGCTCTTGGAGTTCCAGCACGGGGGCGCCGGCGGCCAGCACCTCGCCTTCATCGGAGAGCCGCTTGGTGATTATGGCCGGAAACGGCGCGTAGAGATCGGACTTTGCCAGATCCACATCCACGGTTTCGATGCGGGAGGAGGCGACGGCAACGGCGGCCCTGGCGGTGCGATACTCCTCGCGTGCCTCATCGAGTCCCTGTCGGGATACGCCCCCGGAGTCCAGAACCCCTTCCAGGCGCTTGACGGTGATCCTGGCCAGAGACAGCATCGCCCTGGCCTCCTCGAGCGCGGCCTGCAGTTCTCTGCGCCGGGCCTGCAGGCGCGCCCTGTCCAGCCGTGCGAGCAACTGTCCCGCGGTAACCTCCTCGCCCTCGTCCACCAGTACCGCGCGCAGCAGACCGCTCAGCTCGAAACCAATGGCGCTTTCGCGTGCAGCCTCCA
>JAUXGQ010000103.1 GCA_030621975.1 Gammaproteobacteria bacterium
CATCGATTAAATCATCATGAACCAGCGTCGCCGTGTGCAGCATTTCAATGGAAGCGCCCAAGGAGATTAATTTCTCATCGTCTGCTCCCAGCAAGGAACCCATCAGTAAGGTTATAATCGGCCGAATCCGTTTTCCGCCTGAAGCCAATAAATGCTCCAGCATTGCGTTTAGATCTGGATGGTGTCCAGAAGACCTGGACATCATTTTCTTTTCCATCTGGATTAATTTATCTTCAATCGAACTAGCAAACTCGTAATACATCAAAGTCTTACTCCCACTGAAACAGACAAACGGCATTCTCTGTTGTCTGGTCTGCAACAAATTTCTGCGGATTTCCGGTTATTTCACTTATTTTATCAACAATATAACGAACGTGCCCAGGTTCTTTACGTTTTCCCCGCAATGGATGCGGCGTGATAAACGGGCCATCCGTTTCAATTAATAATTTTGACAGGGGGGTATGTAGGGCAACTTCCCGGATATTATCCGCTTTCTTAAATGTAACTGACCCTGTGATCCCTAGATAAAACCCCAACTGCAGTGCTTTTTTGCTCTCCTCCAGATTACCTGAAAATGAATGGATAACACCGGGTCTGCCTTTAAGCTCTTGGGGTAAAGGGTCTGCCTCAGTTATCCAATCTTCCAAAATATCTAATAAATCCCTGATGCAGGTCCTGTCCTCCTCGGTTTTGTTTCTGACATGAAGGATGACTGGCAATTTTCTATTGAGCGCTATTTGCAGCTGCTTCTTTAATATATCGATCTGGACATCTTTTGGCGCTCTGTCCCGATAATAATCCAGCCCGATTTCTCCAATTGCAACCACTTTTGGATGGGAAGCTAAAGATTCTAATTCACCGGCGGAACTTGAATTCCAGGTCTGAGCGCTGTTTGGATGCACACCCACCGCGGCATACAGCATCTCATGGGTATCCGCCAGACTCAGCACTTCCCGACTTGTTTCCACATCTAAAGCTGGAACCAGGATGCGCTTAATGCCGTTCGCCTCCGCGCGGGACAATACGTCCTGCAAATCATCCCGGTAGGTTTTAAAATTCAAATGGCAATGGGTATCAGTCAGGTTCACATGTCCCCATCATCAATTCCTGCTATCTTTAATCCATCCTGCAGAATAGCATCAACCCGATCCTGGTAAGTTGTCTCACAGTAAACCCTGATAATCGGTTCGGTTCCGGAAAATCGGATTAACAGCCAGCCGCCATCTTCCAATACAAATTTGTACCCATCTACAGTTTCCAAAGCGGTTACCTTTAACCCGCCGATGGTGTCCGGATCCGCAGTTTCAATTCTGTGGATCTTCTCTGCCCGATCTCCTTTAAATGGTGTGTCTATCCGGTCATAATAATGAGCGCCTACTTTATCAAATAAAACCTCTAATAATTCAGAGGGTTTCTTGTTCATCTTGACCATGAAATCAAGAAAATAAAGGCCGGCCAGAATTCCATCACGCTCCGGCACGTTTCCTCTAAAGGCATACCCCCCGGATTCTTCACCGCCTATGATCGCATCAGTTTCAATCATTTTCGGCGCAACATACTTAAATCCAACCCCGGTATTATAAACCGGGACGTCGTAAATCTTGCCTAATTTTTCCAGCATTGTGGTGGTAGAGAGAGTCTTTACGATCGGCCCCCGCATTCCGCGGATTTCCAAGAGGTAATATGCCAATAAAGCATACACCGTCAGCTGATTAACAAATTGACCTTTCTCATCCCCAATACCAAGCCTGTCAGCATCCCCGTCATTAATGAGCAATACATCTGCTTTATATTCCAGGGTAGCTTTTAAACCTACATCCACGTTGGGAGGTATGGGTTCCGGGCGGGCCATTTCCGGGAAGTTTGGATTCCGGTCCTGGTGAATTTCAAAGACCTCTGTTGCTCCACCTCCGATCAGTTTAGGAAACCAGCCTGCGCCATTTCCCCACATCGGATCTACCATCACCCGTAAACCAGCGTCTTTAATTGGCTGCAGATCAATCAGGGTTTCAATATGAGTGATGTAGGCAGGTGCAGCATCAAACATCACGATAGCCCCGGTATCGATGGCATCCTTTAGTGGAGTCCGTTTAACCTCATCTTCACTCTCTGGAATATTCGATTCAATCCTTATCAGGCCCTCCGGATCAATCGCCCCGCCATTTTCATCCCGTACTTTAAACCCGTTGTCGGTATATGGATTATGGGAGGCTGTAATATTGATCGCAGCGGCTGCTTTTTTATCAACCACGGCATAGGATATGACTGGAGTTGGCGTTGGCCCATCGGTCAGGTACACTTTAAATCCATTGCCTGCCAATACTTCAGCGGCTGCAGCCGCGAATTGTTCAGCCTGGTACCTGCGGTCATGACCCACAACCACCAGCGAAAGGGAAGATAGATGAACGATTGGAAGATGTGCTGTGCCCTACTCGTCACGGTTGTGGCCGTTGTCGCGCTGGGCAATGGCGCACCGGATGCCGGTGCGCTGTCGGACAAGGGCGCGACGATTGACCCGCTGACGGTCGCGCCGAAGCAGGCCGACCAGGTCTGGGCGGCCAAGGCACCGCCGAAGGACGCTACGGTGAAGGCCTACCCCAGCCGCATCGTCAGCTATGCCGACGACATGGCGCGGCACGACTGCGGTGATTACTGCAAGCCGCGCGACTACATCTTCGCCGAAGACGTGGACGTGGATGACGACGGGGACGCCTCCGACGATTACGTCGGTTCCCTGCCGTTCAGCCTGACCAAGACGCTGAGCATGCCGAATTGGCCCGCCGGGCCGCGGCTGCCGGAACGCTCCAGCGCCACCAGGCACGGCGGCAGGAGTTGGTGGATCGCGAATTCCTCCAAGAAGAATTACAGGAAGAAGTTCTGCGTCGAGATCGGCATCAACCCCAACCACTCGCCGCCGTTCCGGGACGGCCGGGCCGAGGATCACCCGCTGCAGGGCAATCCCGACGAGGCCAGCCCCACCAGTTTCCTGCTGAACTACATCACCAAAATCTGGAAGAAGGCCGACTTCTTGGGCGGCGGTGACAAGCACCGCGTCACGTTTGACGAGACCAGCCGCCTGGCGTCCATGTGCACCCGCGGGTATTGGTACGGCTACGACGAGGTCCGCATGGTCGTGCTGGACGAGGATCAGTGGTACATCTCCGACATGGAACAGTTCGACATCCCGAAGAACATGAAGGAGTACGCTGGTGGACGGTGCTTTATTTGCTATCCCACGAAGGCCACCTGGGCCAAGTGGAAGCCCGAGAGCTACAAGAACAACTTCGACGCGAAGGCCGCCACTTTCGGGAAGCACGAGTTCGAGGACGTCCAGGCGGTCGGTTGGCATCTGGCAAAGGTCAACCGGGAGACGTCCAACAGCCACCTCAAGTGGTACGGCTTCGAGGCCGACGCCGTGGTTCATCGGCCCGAGCAGCCCAGCATCAATCTGGCCATGGCGGAGATCAGAGGTCAGGGATCAGGGGTCAGAGGTCAGAACACGGCGATTCCGCCGTTCCACATCACCACGTGCGAGATCCCCTATTCCTTTTGGAAGAAGATCTTCCGCTATGGCGATTCGCCCATCAACACCCTGGACGCTCGATACACTTTCGCCCGCAGTGGCGACATGGGTTCGATGCGATTCCCTTCGACCAGCTCAGAGCAGACGGTGCGCAAGCACGAGCAAAACGAACCGGTCACGAACCTGACGTTGTACGATATGCTGGCCGCAGCCAACTGCCTCTCGCAGCTGGAAGGCAAGACCCCGGTCTACTACATCGATCCGGAGCGGAAGACCCACTTCCGCAACATGCACCTGGCGCTGTGCAGCAACGGAGCGGACCTGACGACCGGCCACGAGGTCAGCGTCGGCAACGGCAAGAGCATTCGGCTGCACTGCAACGCCAAGATCAAGAAGTTCCCGCCGCCGAAGATATATGTGAAGTGGGACGCCGACGGCCACCGCCTGCCGACCGCGGCCGAATGGACAGCCGCCGCAGGCAACGTCACCGACTCGAAGGCTACCGACGGCACGCAGCCGGCCGGACAGGGTAAGCCCAACGCCCGCGGCCTGTACGACGTGGCCGGCAACGTGCGCGAACTCGTCTGGACGTACGGTGACGTGTTCGATCCCGATACCCACGACACGCAGACCGTCTTGGGCGGCGACTTCCACGGTCCAGGCGATGCCCTGGCCGCCGACCGGGCCGCTTCACCCTACGGCGACGTGCCTTTCGACGGCAACCACAACATCGGTCTGCGCCTCGTCTGCCGCAAGGCGGGCCTCGCGCCGCCGCCTGCCGGTTCCGTGCCAGGTGGCACGGTGTTCAAGAAGGGCCAGAAGACCCGAGCCCGCAAGGCTGCCGAACCCGTGGGCGTCAGCATCGAGCGTTTGCGGTTCGGAGGCGAGCGTCCCCGCATCCGCACCCAGGGCTCGACGCTCGCTCATGGCGGCCTGCCACTGCTCGAGCGTCGGGAACACTTCGTTGCCGAGTTGTCCGAAGTTGGGTGGCGCGCCGTTGAAGACGTTGTCCGTCCAGGCCAGCGTGTCATGCTCGATGACATCGTTGCGCGGCTCTTGCTGGATGAACTTGTGGCCGATGTCGAGCATCAGATTGCCATGGTAGTAGCAGCGGTTGTGTTGGGTCATGCCTTTGTGCAGGCCGACGCCGACGCGAAAGATCGTGTTGTTGAAGACCGTGTTGAGGAAGCCCATCGCCTCGTTGAAGCCGCATGAGTTGTAGAAGCGGTCGTTGACGTCGTTGTTGTTACCCCAGAGGATGTTGTTGAAGACGTAGCCCTTGTATTGCCCGTCGATGTAAAGGGCCACACCGTAACAGCTCGTGCGGTACCAGTCGCGGCGATCCAACCCGCGCCAGTTCCGGTGCTTGTAGCCGACCGCGTTGCCCGAAATGTTGTTGTAGACGTAGCTGGGGCCCGCCATCCATGAGGCGATTCCGCCGTAGTCCTGCAACCCCAACAGGGAGTTGGTTACTTTGTTGTGGTGGATGAGCGAGCGGATGAGTGGACGCTCCACCTCGCCGCGCGAGTAGTCGCCGCCCACGAAGACCCAGATGCCCGCGCCCCAGGTCGTGTCGGTGACGTTGCCAGCCACTTCGACCACCTCGCCGCCCCCGATGCTCAGCGCGTGCATGCCCGCGCCCCAGTGGTGCAGACGTCGGGCGCCGATGTTCTGGACGCGGTTGCGCAGGAGCCGAGCGTGGCCCACACGGCCGCCTGCGTCCTTGAGCAGGTAGTGCCTCCGTCCGTTGCCCAGATCTACCGCGCCGCCGTCAATGTCGTGCAGGTCGCAGTCGGTCACTTCGATCTCGTCGAGAACGTCTCCCTGCTTCTCGATGCAGCCGATGACTCCGTTCGCCAAGTGGCTAATTTCGCAGGCGCGCACGACGATCTCCGCGCAGGTCCCCACGATATGGATGGCGTTGCAGTATTGGGGGGCGAAACGCGATTTGGCACTGCCCGGCGCAATGCTATTGCCGAATCGGATGTCCAGCCCCGCCACCTCGATCCAGCTCTGGTTGCGGATGCTCAGGAGGATCGGTTCGCGGGCGGCCTCGATGGTGGACTGGTTCGGGTCGCGATCGTCGGGCAGACGCAGGTACAGTCGGCCGGCGTGTTCGCCCTTCTCGATAAAGCAGTATTCGCCCGGCGCGTCCAGCAGTTGCGGCAGGCCCTCGATCATGTAGCGGCAATAGGTGGTCGGCCCGGAGACGCTACGGCGAAACAGCACGCGCAGCGAATGCTCCTGGGGGTCGTAGCTGATGATCCGCTCGGCATCCGGCTTGGGCATGGTCACGCCCTCGGACCAGATGGTCGCGCCCACCCAGTAACCCAGGTCCTGCTGCGTGAAGTGCTCGGTGTCAATCAGCCGCGACAGCAAGTCATGGGTGCCCGACATGCCAGTGATGTAAGCCTGGATCCGGCCGTTGGTAACGGTCGCGCCGCGCTGGAACTCGCCCTTCTTCCACTGCCATGAGTCAATGCGCACGTACTTGTCGGTGACCTCGAGCACGCGATTGTGCCCTTGCGCCACGTTGTCGCGGTTCTCGTCACGGTCGTCCCAGCGACCGGTGCCGGTCAGGTAGTCGCCGACTGCGAAGCCTTCGGTTGTATCCAGGTCCAGTCGGACCTCCAGCACCGCGCCGGTCAACTCCCACCACTCGCTACGCGGATCGTCAGGGTCTGTGAGGGTCCAGTTCGGCGAGCGAGAGATGGGGATGCGGGTGACCTGCCCCTCGCGCACCTCCCACAGCAGGCGCGGGACGAAGCTTCCGTCGAGATCAATGAACCATGTCTGCTCGCGGCTCTTCGCCGGG
>JAUXGQ010000096.1 GCA_030621975.1 Gammaproteobacteria bacterium
CGTCTACTTCGGAGCCCTATCACGCCTGCGCCCGGTGCTGATGACCGCCGCCATTGCGGCATTGGGATTGATTCCGATGCTGCTTTCCACGGGCGTAGGCTCGGAGGTACAGCGGCCCCTGGCAACTGTGGTCGTTGGTGGACTTGCATCGAGTACCCTGCTGACCCTGTTCGTCCTGCCCGCCCTTTACCGGTTGTTTTCAAAGGGGATTCAGTCCAATCCCTCCCATTGAGAAGACGAGAACGAGGTAACCATCATGGTGACCGTTCCCGTCCAACCGAGTGAAGCAGCAAAGATAAGGGTCATCCACCATGGACTTTCTGACAAACTTTGCTGACCTCTACCTGGATGCCGCCCCCTGGCTACTGTTGGGCCTGATTGGCGCCGGACTGACTAAAGCCTGGCTGCCGGATGACCGTCTCAGCCAGTGGCTTGGCGGGGGCGGTTTTTAGCCAATCACCAAGGCCGCGCTGATCGGTGCACCACTCCCGCTGTGTTCCTGCGGCCTGCTGCCCGCTGCACTGGGTATGCGGTGAGCCGGTGCATCCAAAGGCGTCAGGCCGAAAAACGGCAGCAGCAGGATGAGGTGACACATGACTGGGTTGATTCTGGTCGGCGGGCAGGGGCTGTCCAGTCCCCGGAAAACCTGTATAATTCACGTCCCCTTCATATCGCTTCTATCGAGTCTGCGGCATCGTGCCTACATTCTCTTGAGCGGTTATCGAACCTTTAGGAGGTATCATGGGCAGGAAACTTTACGTCGGTAATTTGCCGTACTCAGCCGACCAGCAGGGTCTGCAGGATATGTTTAGCAAGTGCGGAACGGTCGATTCGGTCAACGTGATCACGGATCGGGATACGGGTCAGAGCAAGGGTTTTGCCTTCGTCGAGATGTCGAATGACAGCGAGGCGCAGAAGGCTATCCAAGAGCTCAATGGTTCCAGCCTAGACGGCCGCGAGATCAAAGTAAATGAAGCCAAGCCCAAGGCCCCACGGGACAACCGCGGTGGCGGTGGCTACGGCCGAGGTGGGGGAGGCAATCGCTGGTAGCGACCTTGGTGCCGGCGCGGGCCGGCTTAGAACCGAATCCCAACACAGGATACGAAACCCGGCATTGTGCCGGGTTTTTTGCGTCTCTTGAGTATGTTACGAGATTGCAAAAGCGTTGAAGGTCGAACAATCACGGCAGCCCGCTGAACGCGGTATGGGTTGATAAACAGCAGGAATGTATAACCCCGAGGAGAATACAATATGAAGGCAAGAGCCGCTGTAGCCTGGGAGCCGAAGAAGCCCCTGGCGATCGAGACGATCGATGTGGCAGGCCCAAGAGAAGGGGAGGTCCTGCTGAAGGTCGTTGCTTCCGGTGTCTGTCATACGGATGCCTTCACCTTGTCCGGTGATGACCCGGAAGGCGCGTTTCCCTGTGTGCTGGGGCATGAAGGCGGTTGCGAGGTGGTTGAATGCGGCCCGGGCGTAAATGAACTGAAACCGGGTGACCATGTAATTCCGCTCTATATTCCGGAGTGTGGTGAATGCGAATATTGCCGCTCTACCAAGACCAATCTCTGCCAGTCCATCGCCGCCACGGTCTGGACCGGTTATATGCCTGATCACTCGCGCCGTTTCTCCATGAACGGTAAGCCGATCTACCACTACATGGGGTGTTCCACCTTTTCGGAGTATACCGTGGTGCCGGGGATCGCCCTGGCGAAAGTGAACAAGGACGCCCCGCTCGACAAGATCTGTCTGCTCGGTTGTGGCGTAACCACAGGTATCGGTGCGGTGCTCAATACCGCCAGGGTGGAGCCGGGTTCGACCGTGGCGGTATTCGGGCTCGGCGGCATCGGCCTCTCTTGCATCCAGGGCGCGGTGATGGCCAAGGCCTCCCGCATCATCGCTATCGATATCAACCCCGGCAAGTGGGAAATGGCAAAAGCCCTGGGGGCAACCGACTTCGTCAACCCGAACGAACTGAGCGGCAGTGTCACAGAGGCCATCGTCGAGACGACCAACGGCGGCGTCGACTTCTCGTTTGAGTGTATCGGCAACGTGCATGTCATGCGCGAGGCGTTGGAGTGTTGCCACATGGGTTGGGGGGTGTCGACTATCATAGGCGTCGCGGGCGCGGGACAGGAAATTTGTACGCGTCCGTTCCAGTTGGTTACCGGGCGCACCTGGAAAGGCACCGCTTTCGGTGGCGTAAAGGGCCGCACCGAACTACCCGGCTATGTGGATCGTTATATGAATGGCGAGATCGAGCTCGATTCCATGGTAACCCATACCATGCCGTTGGAGGATATCAACCGGGCATTCGATCTGATGCACAGCGGTAAGAGCATCCGTTCTGTCATCATCTTTTGAGTTATCCGGTATGAAACAGATAGAAAGCATCAAGGAGTTCGGCGGCTGGTTGAACCGCTATCAGCACGAATCGGGCTTTTGTAGTTGCACCATGACCTTTTCCGTCTATTTGCCACCCAAGGCGGAGACCGAGAAAGTGCCGGTGGTCTACTGGCTTTCGGGACTGACCTGTACTGATGACAATGTACGCACCAAGGCGGGAGCGCAGCGTTATGCATCGGAACTGGGTATAGCCCTGGTGATGCCGGACACCAGCCCGCGCGGCGATGATGTAGCGGATGAACCCGATCGCTACGACCTGGGCAAAGGTGCCGGTTTCTATGTCAATGCGACACAGGAACCCTGGGCCAGGCACTACCAGATGTATGACTATGTGACGAAAGAACTGCCTGCCTTGATCGAAGCAAAGCTCCCCGTGACACCTGGGCTCAAGTCGATCACCGGCCACTCCATGGGTGGTCACGGGGCGTTGATTTGTGCACTCAAGGAGGCGGGGAGCTACCGCTCCGTCTCGGCGTTTGCGCCCGTCTGTCATCCGGCGGTCTGCGGCTGGGGAGAAGGTTGTTTCGGAGCCTATCTGGGTGATGACCAAGAAGCCTGGAGGGCCTACGACGCAACCGAGCTGATCAAGGCAGGGGCGGCGGAGATGCCGCTGTTGATCGATCATGGCACAAACGATGAGTTTCTTGACGACCAGCTATATCCACAGGACCTGCAAGCCGCCTGTCGGCAGAGGGGTTTTCCCCTGGCGCTACGCATGCAGGAGGGCTATGATCACAGTTATCACTTTATTGCCACGTTTATCGGCGAACATTTAGCGTATCATGCGGAGGCGTTGGCTAAGTAGTGCAAGTCCGTAAACGGTGGGCACTAATGAAGCATCGCCAAATGAAAGATCTCCTTTGGGGCATGCAAAAGAGTTCATAGGCAAAGGGACAAGAGCTTTCAGAATACGCAGTAAACACATTCCGTCGCGTCAAGGGAGCCATTTCCGAGGGGGATCTCATGGGGAGAAAATTCACGGGCCACTTCGATGTTGTCGGTCAGGGTCCGCCGGTATTGTGCATCGCCGGGTTTGGCAGTTCCAATTGGATATTTCAGCGTTTGATAGCGCCGTTGCAGGATGGTTTTCAGTTTATCCTGCCGGATAATCGAGGAATGGGGAGATCCCCTCTCGCCAGTCAGCCCTATCAATTGGACGATCTGGCTGCCGACTCCCTGGATCTGATGGATGATCTGGGGTGCGGGCGGTTTGCGGTGCTGGGACTGAGCATGGGTGGGTTCGTGGCCCAGTTGCTGGCGTTGAAGGTCCCGGAAAGGCTGGGGGCGCTGGCGCTCCTTTGTACGACTTCGGGTGGCAAGGACTTCAAGGAACTGTTTCCGTCCATGACGGAAGAACAGGTAAGCGCCATTTACGGGATGGATCCTATGGCGCGGGCTCAGGCCGCCCTCGCGCCGGAACTCTGCCCCCGTCTGAAAACCAGGTATCCTGACGTTTATGACTATCTGGTCGGTGTACGAGGCCACCAGGCGGTGGACGCAGCCCAGGTGATGTTTCAGTTCCTGGCCGTGACCGCATTTAGGGAAAAGACCCTGGACCTGGAGAGTATTCGATGTCCTGCACTGATCCTGTCCGGGGATTGCGATCTTCTGGTACCCCTGGGCAATGCCGAGCTGTTGTGCAAAAAGATCAGTAATTCCAGTCTGGCGGTGATCGAGGAGACCGATCACTTGTTCTTCCTGGAAAAAAGGGATGAAGTCGCAGCCATCCTGAAAAGCTTCCTGACTGGAAACCCCTATTGACCCGGACAGAGGGGCATGGCGTATGTGGCGGGATTTCATCAGGGAATTCGCGGAACGGAAACCGGATCGCACGGCCGTCGTCGACCGCGTCACCGGGCGGCGATACTCCTACGCTGCCCTGGAGCGTGAGATCAGGCGATGGGCCCGGCATCTCCATGCCCGGCGTGTGTCCAGAGGCAGCCGGGTAGTCATTCTGGCGTCAAATCGCCTTGAACACCTCACGCTCTTTTTTGCCTGCGCCAAGCTTGGGGCGATCCTGGTTCCGGTAAACCATCGTCTTGCCCCGGGTGAACTGGCTGAGATTCTTGCACGGGTGGAACCTGAGTATTTTCTCGGTGCCGGCCCTTGTCCCTTGGAGAGTCCCTTCACTTATCGGGATCTGGATGAAATTGACCTGGATGCGGAACAGGTCGATCCGCCGCCGGTGACAGTTGCGGATGAGGATCCCCTGCTGATGCTCTTTACGTCCGGTTCCACCGGGACGCCCAAGGGGGTCCTCCTGCATGCTGCCATGCTCATGGCGAACATCAGGTTCACGGTCGAAGCGGGTGTCCTCCAACCTGGGGATGTCTCCATTGTCAACACGCCGTTCTTCCATACCGGGGGGTACAACGTGTTCTGCCTGCCGCTTCTTTCCATCGGCGGCACCCTGATCCTTTTCGAGGGATTCGACCCGGGTGGGGTATTGGCGGCGATTCGAGAGGACCGGGTCAGCGTTTTCTGGGCCGTTCCCACCATGTTTCAGGCCATCCATGACCACCCGGACTTCACGATGACGGATTTTTCCGAGATCCGCTTCTTTCTGTCCGGCGGTGCCCCCCTCAGCCTGCACTTGATCCAGGCCTACCATCGCCAGGGTGTACCCTTCAAACAGGGTTTTGGCCTCACCGAGGTGGGGCCCAACTGTTTCCTCCACGACACCCAGGACTCTTTTGAACGGCCCGACTCCATCGGAAAACCCATGACGCATTCCCGGGTAAGAGTGGTGGACAGGGATGGCAGAGAGGTTGGTCCCAATCAGGTTGGTGAACTGCTCATCGCCGGTCCTCATCTCTGCAAGGGGTATTGGAGGGACGCGAAAAGGTTTCGGGACTCCCTTCGCGACGGCTTCTTCGCCACGGGGGACCTGGTGCGTGTGGACCCAGAGGGGTTCTTCTACGTAGTCGGCCGGCTCAAAGACATGTACATCTCCGGCGGGGAGAATATCTATCCGGGAGAGGTGGAGAAGCAAGTTGTCGCCCATCCCGAAATCACCCATGCCGTGGTGGTTCCAGTCCCGGATGAGAAATGGACCGAGGTGGGATTTGCTTTTTTCCTGGGGCAAAAGGACTTCACCCTGACGGAGATCCGCACCTGGCTCGATCCGCGTCTGGCCCGTTACAAGCATCCGCATTACATCCGCCGTCTGCACGCTCTGCCGCTGCTGGCTAATGGTAAAATTGATCGCCGGGCTTTGAAAGGTGAGGCGTTGCGGTTCTCGGGAAAATGAACATAACCCCTTGCATTAAGGAAAGGAAACAGCCCTGTCGTTGAACCTTTAGAAGCCGCATCCAGACCGCCGCCCGGTCGGATTGGACAAAAACGCCCCGAAATGGCGCGCAAGTTGCTTATGTCATGTCTGCCAGCACATAAAGGTGGATTTTTGACATGTACCACGGTCACTTTGGACTCAACAAAGCGCCTTTTCGTATTACCCCGGACACCCGTCAATTTTTTGGTGGCGCCCAGCGTGCAGCGGTACTCGAGACTCTTAAATACGCCATCACCAGCGGTGAAGGCATCGTCAAGGTCACAGGCGAAGTAGGGACCGGAAAAACCATGCTGTGCCGCATGTTAGAAGAGCAGCTGCCGAACAGCGTCGAGATTGTCTACCTGGCCAACCCGAGCCTGAACCGCGACGAAACCCTCACCGCAATCTGCAAGGAAATCGGCCTTGAGATACCGCCGGACACATCGCATTTCGATCGCCAGCAGGCTCTGCAGAACTATCTTCTGAAAACCCACCAGCAACAACGCAAAGTGGTGGTTTTCATCGAAGAAGCCCAGCAAATGCCGCTTGAAACCCTCGAGGAAATTCGCCTGCTCTCCAACCTCGAAACCCGCGAGGCCAAACTCTTACAGCTGGTATTATTCGGACAACCAGAGTTAAATCAACTACTTGAAAAACACGAAATACGTCAGCTCAGTGATCGCATTACACACAGTTTCGAGCTGACACCGCTGACACAAGCAGAAGTCCGTGACTATGTGCGGTTTCGTCTGCACAGTGCCGGCAACAAGGGCAGTGACCTGTTTACCGCCCCCGCCTACTGGCA
>JAUXGQ010000272.1 GCA_030621975.1 Gammaproteobacteria bacterium
CAGGTCGAAGATGCTCGATGTATTTCGGCGCATCCAGCATGTCCATCCTGATGCTGTCGCCGGTGGCCACCAGATGGCTGTCGGTATCCCTGAATCTGAGGTCACAGCGCACCGAACCGCGGCTTTCCAGGGGCAGGGGTATCATGTCGCGGTAGATGTAGACGCTCTCTCCCACATCGCCACCCGCTGACACCAGGGCCCCCCCGGGAATCTCTCCTTCGACTGTGGCGCCCTCCATTATCAGGTCGCCCGCCTGCCACCACCGGGTTCGCTCCGCCGAACCGGTCATGGTTTTGATAATATACGCGCGCGCGAAATGAACCTTCAGTACGCCGGCATCCAGCGCCATGTATTCAATCTCGCAACCCGGTAACTCGATACTGCTGCTGTCCACGATTTACCCCTGTTCTGTGTGAATTAACCAGTCTCGCTCTCTTCCAGACCCAGTTCTTTGATCTTCCGGGTCAGGGTATTCCGACCCCAGCCCAGGAGCCGGGCGGCATCCTGTTTTCTGCCGCCGGTATTTTCCAGCGCGGTTTCGATGAGCACGGTTTCGAACGAGGGTAAGGCTTCACTCAAAAGGTCGATGTCTCCTTGCTGCAGGCTCTGACGCACCCAGTCACGCAGGGCGGTTCTCCAGTTGCCTGAATCCACCGAAACGGGCTTTGGTGTGCGCACTTCCGGCGGCAGATCTTCTACATGGACCTGCTGACCGGACGCCATCACGGTAAGCCAGCGGCCCATGTTCTCGAGCTGGCGAACATTACCCCGCCATTCAAGCTGCTTGAGTACGTCAACGGTTTCCGGGAGCAGTGTTTTGACCTCGACTCCGAGTTCCTCCGCGGCCTGGGTAAGGAAATGGGTCATCAGCAAAGGGATGTCCTCACGACGCTCCCGCAACGGGGGTATATGGACACGTATCACATTCAGACGGTGGAACAGGTCCTCTCGGAACCTGCCCTCGCTGACCAGTTGTTCCAGATCCTGGTGGGTTGCCGCAATGATGCGCACGTCCACTATTACAGGCCCGTGCGCGCCCACGGGATAAAACTCGCCATCAGCCAGCACGCGCAGCAGGCGGGTTTGAAGTTCCGCGGGCATGTCGCCGATTTCGTCCAGGAACAAAGTCCCGCCGTCTGCCTGTGCGAACCGTCCTTGGCGGCGATTCTGGGCCCCGGTAAACGCCCCCCGCTCGTGCCCGAACAGCTCCGATTCCAGGAGGTCCCTGGGAATCGCGGCCATGTTCAAGGCGATAAACGGGTTGGATGCCCGGGGGCTGTGGCGGTGCAACGCCCGGGCCACCAGTTCCTTCCCCGTCCCGGACTCCCCGCTGATCAGCACCGTGATATTGGAACGGGCGAGCCGGCCTATTGCCCGGAAAACCTCCTGCATGGCAGGCGCCTCACCGATTATAGCGGGCCCGCTCCCTCCCTCGCCCGTATCGCTTACGGTCTTCGCCTCCTCGCGCTGACGACAGGCCCTTGTTACCTGTTCAATCGCGTCGTCCACGTCAAACGGTTTGGGAAGATACTCGAATGCACCCTCATGAAACGCGGACACCGCGCTGTCCAGATCTGAATGCGCGGTCATGATGATGACGGGGAGATCCGGATAACGATGCTGAACACGTTTCAGCAGTTCCAGCCCGTCGATACCCGGCATCCGTATATCCGAAATCAATACGTCCGGTTGTTCTCCGGACAGGGCATCCATGACACCGTTCCCGTCCCGGAAACAGGTTACCTTACAAGCCACCCGTTGCAGCGCCTTCTCCAGCACCCAGCGAATGGACCGGTCGTCATCTATAACCCAAACCGTCCTGTCTCTCGCCATGTTCGTTCCCCAGGGGTAGAAGCACGGTGAACACCGTTTCACCCGGCTTACTCCGACATTCGATCAAACCCTGGTATTGGTTTACCAGGGACTGTGCAATGGACAATCCCAAGCCCATACCCCCTTTGCTGCCCGACACCATGGGATAAAAAATCCGGGCTTGCAGCTCCGCGGAGATTCCAGGGCCGCTATCCTTTATCTCCACCTGCGCGACCAGCGGGTAACGACGATTGCCAATGGTGAACTGGCGCAGCACTCTGGTGCGCAGACACAGGCGTCCGCCTGCTTCCGCTGTCGCTCTGGCCCCGTTGCGTACGATGTTCAGCAAGGCCTGTATGAGCTGGTCACTGTCGGCCAGCAACGGAGGTATACTCGGATCGTAATCGCAATCTATGACGACCCGACCGCCAACCTCGGCCTGCACCAGGCTGCGCACCCGCTCCAGCACCTGGTGAATGTTCACTTCCTGTTTCTTCGCCAGCCGGATGGGACCAAGCATACGATCCACCAATGCCTGGAGCCGGTCCGCCTCATCGATGATGACCTGGGTGTATTCGTACAGGGCCGGGTCCGGCAACTCCCGTTCCAATAACTGAGCCGCTCCGCGCAGCCCCCCCAGGGGGTTTTTGATTTCATGGGCCAAACCTCTTACCAACGCCTGGGCCGCCTGGTGCTGGGAGAGCAACTGCTCCTCCCGACTGATGCGCAGTTGTCGATCCACCTGCTGCAGTTTCACCAGCATCTCGTTGATCCCCTCGGCGGTCCGGATGGGGATGACGGTGCAGTCCACGGTAATTTCGCGACCATCGGGCAGGGGCAGAGGGGTCTCCCTTTCCGTAAACGGATGACCGAATTTCATGGTCCTGGCGAAAACGGCCTGCATGGTGCCGCCGCATTGGATAAGGTCACAGGCGTTTTGCCCTATGATGTGCCGGGCACTCACCGAAAACATCATCTCGCCTGCCAGGTTGATGTAGCGCAGGTTCAAGTCGCGGTCGAACAATAGAACCGCTGCATCCAGATGCTCCAGGATGGTTTGTTCCATCTTGCAACGATTCAGCACGTCAATATTCACAGAGGGTTAATAAGCAAAAACCGAACCAACTCGTGGCGCTTCAGGCCGGGATTTCAGACGAGCCAAATAATTCCTATAAAAACAATAGGATATAAAGGGCGCCTGGGACCCCTATAGAGAATGATACAGGATAATCAGTCCAGTGCGCACCATTATGGTGCGATCGGGACAGCAAAGAAAGCCGGAAGCCACCCCACAGATCCGATTTGGTGCGGTCAAGGGCTAGGAAGGGGGACGGGTTTCAGTCTTTGTGGGAAAAGCTTGGATTCGCGCCGCAGATAGAAAGTGACGGGTTGGCTGCTGATCAACTCCTGTCCGGAAGCATCGATAACCCGGGCCTTGAGACTGTGGCTGCCCCGATTAAGGTTGGATAGCGTAGCGCCTGTAGTGCTAAGTTCTCCGGGGATCTTCTCCCCGTCGAGAAACAACTCGATCACGTCGCCTTGACGGAGCGTGGGTTCCAGACGCAGGCCGACGGTAACCTTTCCCTCATTGTTGCGAATAGTTTCCCCCTCAGTCGGAGTGGATACCTCGAGCAGGTCATAATCGCTCACCGCAGCGTCTCCCGCCCCCGTACCCGGGGACTGAGTCGCGCTCGGAACCGGCACCGGTGTGTACACGGACGGTTCCGGCAGATCTACCGGCTGCGCCCCTTCCTTCCGCTGGTCCGTGTAGTGCACCTGCCCTGATGAATCGGTCCATTTGTATACAACCGCATTCACGGGAGCGACCAGCAGCGACAACAGCAACAGCAACCCGCACTTGCCGACCATGCGACCCGTCGTCGCTTGGTTACTCCCGGCTGCATGCCCCGGCCGCGGCGGATTTGTGGGTGACATATACACTTGAGGACGCTGCTTTTTCAGAAAACGAGCCGTTAATCCGGAACCCTGCACCATCATCTCTTTCCCCCGGTGAAATGGCGGGCTAACCTGGATTTACATCCTTGGGTACGTGAACGCGATATCCCTGTCGCACTTCTCTCGCCAGGCAAACCCGAAAATGAAGACACCTCACCGTAGTATAAAGCTGCTAGCCCCGATCCGACAGGGACACGTAGTCCCGCTTCGGCGGCCCATCGTAGATCTGTCGCGGTCGGGCTATGCGGTGGGAGGGGTCCGCGATCATCTCCATCCAGTGGGCGACCCAGCCGGCGGTCCTGGCTATGGCGAACATCACGGTGAACATGTTCACGGGAATCCCCAGGGCCCGGTAGGTGATCCCGGAATAGTAGTCCACGTTCGGATAAAGCTGACGCTCCACGAAGTAGTCGTCGTTCAAGGCGATCTCCTCCAGACGCATCGCCAGCTCGAACATGGGATTGTTCGCATCTGCGTATTTCTCGAGCACCTGATGGGAAACATTGCG
>JAUXGQ010000128.1 GCA_030621975.1 Gammaproteobacteria bacterium
AGGGAGAAGCAGCAGTTTCACGACCCAGTCGTTTAGACTGCGCAACGCGATGGCATCATATTTTTCTGAATCGTCGGCGCGCAGGATATATTGAAAGACCTGTCCCAGACCAGAGGTGTTCGGCCCCATTTCCGGCGTGCCGACACCCCGGGGAATCTGCGCCCGTGCATCTTGCAACCGTTCGAAGACGAGCTGGCGGGCGAAGTAGATATCCGTGCCTTCCCTGAACACGACGGTAATGACCGAAAGCCCGGTCTTGGACGTGGAGCGAACCTCTTCAACATCGGGCAGGGCGTACATCACCGCCTCGATGGGATAGGTAATGAGCTGCTCCACCTCCTCGGCCGCCAGGCCCTGTGCCTCGGTATTTATCTGTACCTGGACATTGGTGACATCGGGGAAGGCATCGAGATTGAGCCGCGGTATCAAGACAAAGGCCGCGCCGAGCGCAGCCAGCAGGGCGAGCACCACCAACAGCCGGTTGGCCACAGACCAGTCGATAAGTCGATTGAGCACGGCGACCCCCTAATGGCTGTGAACATCGAAACCAGACTTGGCCAGTTCCGACTGCACAAAAAACGCCCCCCGAGTGACCACGCGGGTACCGGGCGCAAGCCCTTCGACCACTGCCAGCCCCGGCAGTTGTCGGATAACTTCCACCTCCTTTGGCTCAAACTCCCCCGGTTCCTCTTCCACGAAAACCTGCCAGTCCCCGTCGGGACTGCGCATCACTGCATCCACCGGCAGGGTGAGTGCGGATGTTCCTGACTCGCCGGTCTGGATCCTTGCCCTTACGAACTGGCCCGGGTGCAGCCGGTCTTCGGGATTGGGAATCTCCAGGCGAACGGCCAGGGTGCGTGTGGACTCATCCAGTGCATGGTGCACCTGTATGACTTTACCGTCGATCCATGTCTCCGCTGCCAACACACGCGCCGCGGCACCGATGTCGAGATGAGACGTCCACTTGGGATTGACGCGGGCTTCTACCCAGAGTCTGGATTCGTCGGTGAGCTCAAACAGCAACTCACCGGGTTCCACCATCTGGCCAATGAGAAAATCATCCCGAATCACAGTACCGGCCTGAGGAGAAAGCAGGGTGAAACGGCCATTCGCTCGACTGATGTTGTTCGCGTTGATCAAGCGTTTAGTCTGCTTTGGCGTCATACCATAGGCCAGCAGCCGGGCTCGGGCTTGTTGGAAGGTCACTTGGGCTTCCACATAGCGCCGTTCCGAAACCACCTTCCTTCCCAGCTTTTTTACCCTTTGCCACTCCTTGGCAGCAACCAATAGCGCCCCTTGGGCCTCGGCCATAGAGACGCTGGAAAGGGTGACCAGCGGTTGTCCCACAACAACGCTATTACCGAGGCGAGCGTGCCGCTTTACAACCTGGGCCTCGATGCGTGAGGTAACCTGGCTGGACGCGTAGGCATTGAGATGGATCTCGCCCGGCGCCTCGATCTCCGTGGGGATGGGACGGGGTGTCAGTCTCTCCACCACGATTCCAGCGCTGCGGCGCTGTTCGCTGTTCAGATGCACACGGTTTTCCTCATCACGGCCGTGTTCATCCCTATGTGCTTCTTCCCCACCCTGTTCGTCGCTGTGTTTTGCTTCGGCCGAATCTTCAGCGTGATCAAGCTCATCCGTGGCAAAAAGCGGCTTGGCATAAAGAAAGGCGAGGGTCAGGAGGCAAAGGCCCCATTTTCGAGTGTTCATGCTTTACTGCTCCTGTGTTGTCTTGTTCAACCATGCGTTCAAGGTGCCGGACGCACTCAGCCACTCAACCCAGGCGCTCCACAGGTCACCGTGAAGCTCTACCCCTGCGATCTGTGTATCCAGTGTCTGTTGAATCTGCAGAAGGTAGTCCGTGGTATTCATCTCACCGGCCTGCCACTGGACCTCCAGTAATTCGACCCGCTGTTGCAGGCTGCTGCGTCCCCGGGAGATCCACAGAGACCAGGCATTCGCCACCAATTCGTAGCGCTCCCGCGCACCGTTGAGCCTGGCTTGCAGGTTTCGGAAGGCCTGCTGCGCTTCCTGTTCCGCTTGCAGTGCCTCAGACTGTGCAGCGTCTACACTGCTGCGGAAATCATTGCGGAACTGCAGAGGGATCGAAAATGCAATCTCCAGCTGGTTGTCCCGGTCGTCCCGGCCTGCGGCAACCCCGATAGTCGGATCCGGTTTGCGTTGCCGGTCTATTGCCGATATCTGCTTTCCGGCTGCCCGCGCCCGCAGATGAGCGGACTGCACCTTTGGATGTTTTGCGGCGAGTACCTCATCGTCGACGGCGTCGGGCAGGGTGGCCGGCAGGCGGTCGGGAAATTGCCTGACGTTTTCCAACCGATAACCGCAGAGGCTGAAGAAGTCACTCTGCGCGCGGACAAGTTCGGCGCCATTTGCAGCATGCTGCATAACGGCCTCCATCAGTGTGAGGCTTGCCAATTCCAGTTCCGCCTGGGGGATGTCTCCGGCGGCGTGTCGCTGTTCTGCGAGTCGGACAAAGCGGTCCAATATCTCGGTACGGCGCCTGGAAAGGCCGGCGATCTCCGAGTAGGTGGTAATCTCGCCTAGAGCACGCAGAATTTCAGTTGCCTTTGTCAGTCGCAAGTCTGAAAGCCGCGCCTCGACAGCCCTCAGTTCGGCGCGGGCTGACTGCTCCAGCGCACTCCGCTTGTCGTGCCAGTCCAGGGTCTGGCTGAAGCCAATCATGTACTTGCTGTCCTCACGGTCTTCCTTCTGTTCGGTCAGGATCTCCAGGTCCGGATTATAGAGCGGCAGCCCCGCTCCTTTGAGACGTGCGCGGGCGGCTTCCACAGCAGCCTGGGCCGCCAGTATCTCCGCGTTTGTTTCGAGGGCACGACTAACGATGGCGCTCAGTTGTCGAACACCCACGTCATCATGTGACTTCACCCCGGCGATCGCCGGCAGTGTCCAGGCAGCAAGGGCTAAAAGGCAGGCGGCCAGACCTGCGCGCAGGCAGATGGAAAAAGACATAACCTGAATTCCGTAGGTTCGTTCACGACGAAAGCTCGCCGTGCGAGCCTAGCCGATCAAAGACCAGTCCGGCTCACAGGCAGACGAAAAATGTGACAGCAATCAGGACGGAATCGGAGGGCGGAGAAGTGTGGCGAGAGCGAAGTACGGTATTGAAACAGAATACGGGAACAGCACGGAGTTGCGATCAACAGGAAAATCAACAGGCTCAGCACCGTTCAACCCCAGCAAATGCAATACACCGTGGCAGCAATGATCACAGTCGGCTGCATCGTCCGCCCCGGTTGGATCGGTTGCGTGATCGCCGACAGCGTGAGTCCGGTCCGTTGATATTTCGAGATGCACGTCAGCAGCCAATGCCATCCCGTAACCCAGGAGGGACACAACAAGGCATGTGATTAGAAAGCGACGCAACATAGGGCTAAGTCGAAAAAACGTTCAACGGCCTCAAGATTACACCATATGGTCAGGCGATCAAAGCGCTTATCCGGCAATTACGAGAAAAGCGAGTCCGGCCGGAAATCCTTAAAATACCCCGATTAATCCAGAGCTTCCGGCGGCGCAGACATATGCTGGCGTTTTCAATTGCGAGTGACGGGGTACACGAGCTCCTGGTCAGACCCAGGGGACAGCGCCTCCTGCGACGGTTCGCCCAGGCACAGCTCGCGCAGTGTAATGCCCTGAAGGGCGGCGTCCACGGCTTGGTCAACCCTGTCTATGATCCTGTCTACGGCCAGCTCCCGGTGAAGTTGCTGAGGCCACAGATCGGTGTCCTCCCCGCCGCTTCGGACCGTCTCCAGCAGGGTTTTCACGGAGATCCTTTCCGGGGCCTGGGCGGGCACGTAGACCGGTGGAGCCTCACCCGCCGCGATCACAAGACCGCCGGACTCCAGGGGTGCAATGATGCTCTCCACCACATCCGTCGGCACTGCCAGGTGCTTCGCCAGCGCCTCCAGGGTCCATGGGCCGATCCCGCGAAAGTGGTTATCCGCGATCAAGTACATCGATAAAAGGGCAAGGCGCTCCTTCATTCGATTGCTCAGGTTCAGCTCCCGGCGGCGCATGGTCAGGTACTCGGGGTGTTGGTGGTAGAAAGCGATGCTGGCGCCCACCAACAGAATAAGCCATGCCAGGTAGAGCCAAAGCATGAAGATAACCAGGATCGCGAACCCGGAGTAGATAGCGGCATACTTGGCCGAGGCCACCACGAAGGAGGCAAAGCCCCAACCAACGGTCTGCCAGAGAAAACCCGCCACCATAGCGCCGATGACGGCGGAGCCCAGGCGCACCCGGGTGTTCGGGACGAACATATAGACGAAGGTGAAGGCCGCGATTACGAAAAGATACGGGACCAGGGCCCCGATGGTCTCCACCACCCAGGCGAGTCCAGGCAGCGTGACGAGCGCCTGCACCATCGAGTGACTCATAAGCGACGCCGTCGCACCCAATGCCGAGAACACGAGCACCGGGCCGATCATGATCACGCTGAGATAATCTCTGAAACGCTGGGCAAATGAACGGCCGTGCTTGACGTGCCAGGTATAGTTGAAGGCACCCTCGATCTTCTGGATCAGGGAGATCACGGTGTAAATGAGCAGCCCAAGGCCAAGCGCGCCGAGAACTCCGACCTTTATCTTATCAACGAAGCCGATCACGTTGGACGTGATCTCCCCCGCTCTTTCCCCCAGCGGCGTCATGAAATTGAGCATCATGGGCTCAATTTGATTATGCACGCCAAAGGCCTTCAATACCGAAAAACTGACCGCCAACAGCGGCACCAGCGACAGCAGTGTGGTGTAAACGAGGCTCATTGCCCGCAGGTTCAACTGGCCGTCCGTCAGATCGCGGCCGACCAGATAAAGCAGTCGGACCCATCGCACCAGCCCGGCCTGCCACCGGTGCAGGGCAGCGAGATCCGTATTCCAGATAACTCCTGAGAGTCTTTGCCAGAGTTCATGCGCGCTTGGCTTTTGCATAGGGGCACCGAGGAACCAAAGGGAAGGCATTATACGCCACTGGAGCCATATCGTTACCCGTACCTCTATATACTACTCGCGCAGAGGCGCGGAGACGCAGAGAAAACCAGGGTTGATCTGTTCTGTTTCCGCAACTATAAGACTAATTTAAATATCACAAACTCATGAACCTTGAAAAAGTCATCTTCGGTTTCTTCACCCTGCTCGCGCTTACCCTGAACGTCGGGTTTGTGGTGGGGGAGGTGACCAATCCCGGTCACCACAGCCTCTGGATGCTGTTTTCCGCACTACTGGTGAGCCTTATCACGACCGGGCTCAAACTGGGGGACCGTTCCCAGATCGGCGCGGTCTTCCTTTCCACCAGCCTGGTGGCGAACCTCCAACTGATCATCGCGATCATCATCTGGGCGCTGAGTGAAGGCGGTATGGCGAGCGGTCCCAGTCCCAACCTGATGGCGACGATAGTCTCCCTTGCCACCGGGGCATTGGTGGCCAACGTCGTATCGGTGCTGATGCTGGTGACCGACACGCTGATGTCACGGCGCTAACCCGACCTGAGTTCACTAGCGTGCCTGGTACCTCGGAACTCAATCGCGTCTCGGCAATCGTCCTGCGCTTCATGCGTACCCCGCTGTTGCTGCTGATTGCGGTGTATGGCATCGGGGTGGCCGGCATGGCCCTGATGCCGGGGCAGGACGCGGCGGGTAACCCCAGCCGCATGAACCTGTTTCATGCCTTCTACTTTTTCACCTATACCGCCACCACCACTGGATTTGGGGAAATTCCCAATCAGTTCAGCGACGAACAGCGGTTGTGGGCCACGGTTTGTCTGCTCATAGGCGTGGTCGCCTGGCTCTACGCCATCGGCTCCATCATTCGCCTGGCCCAACATCCGGAATTCCTCAAGGCGATGGCGGAACGGCGTTGCGACCGCAGTGTGCGGCGCATAGCCCAGCCGTTTTACGTTATTTGCGGATTCGGCGATACCGGCAGTCTGCTGGCCCGGG
>JAUXGQ010000495.1 GCA_030621975.1 Gammaproteobacteria bacterium
CCAAATGTTCAAGGCAATCACGAAGGTACTTGAAGTAGGCAATTTCGAAGAACACGCGGTAAAAGCGACCAACTGAACTGGCCCTTCCTCGCTGGTCGCATATCGCTCCATTGTCGAGAGTGCCGCCGGAGGCGGAAAGGCTATGGTCTCGCCTCCGGTATGGCAAGGACGCTGGAGACCCCACGAATCGCCTTGGTAGATCCGTGAAACCTACACGTGGGTAAAAGTAGGAGGATCAAGCCTGTACATGATCCCCGACGGCTTGACTTGGACGCCATGGGCGAATAGGTTGCCTTGCTAGGATGACCGCGCCCATCGCCTTTATCTTTTTGCTCATGCTGGCCAGCGCGGTGGCCATGATCGCCCGGCGCTGGCGGCTTCCCTACACGGTGGCCTTGGTGGTCTGCGGGTTGCTGCTGTCGGTTTTGCGCGAGCTGGTGCTTCCCGACTTCGACATCGGCCTCCATCTTACCCCGGAGCTGCTGTTCTTGGTCTTGCTGCCGGTGCTCATCTACGAGGCCGGCTTCGAGTTCGACTTGCGCGACTTTCTGGCCAACTGGAAGGCCATCCTTACCCTGGCGGCGCCGGGTCTGCTGGTGGGCATCTTCGCCGCGGCCGGGCTCATCTTCGGTGTGTTCGCGCTCCTGGACCTGCCGATTCCCTTCGTGGGCGTGCTTCTAATTGCAACCATGTTGTCGGCCACGGACCCGGTGGCGGTCGTCTCGCTGATGCGGGAAGTCGGCGCGCCCAAGCGCCTTTCTGTGTTGATGGAGGGGGAGAGCCTGGTCAACGACGGAGTGGCCGTGGTGATTTTCGGCGTGGTGCTGGTGGCCCTGGGGCTGGACCCGCAGCATCCCAACCTGACCGCCACGTTCGTGGTCCAGTTTCTCTCCTGGGAGATCCTGGGGGCGCTGCTCATCGGCGGGGTCATCGGCGCGGTGCTCTCCTGGGTAACCGCGCGGGTGGACGATCACCTCATCGAGATTACCCTGACCACCATCGGGGCCTTCGGATCGTTTCTAATCGCCGATAAGATCCATGCCTCGGGCGTGATCGCCTGCCTGGTGGCCGGCATGCTCTCGGGCAACTTCGGGGCCCGCTACGGCATGTCCGCCACCACCCGGGTGGCGGTGGCTTCGTTCTGGGAGTATCTGACGTTTCTGTGCAACTCGTTCGTCTTTTTGCTCATCGGCCTGGAGGTGGTTCCCTCCCGGTTGTTGAACCACTGGCTGCCCATCCTACTGGTTTGGCTGGCCCTGATCGCCGCGCGGGCGTTTCTGGTGGGCTGCACCCTGCCGCTGTTGGGTAAGCTGGAGGGCCGGCTGCCGAAAAGACTGGGCCTGGTGATCACCTGGGGCGGGTTGCGCGGGGGCATCGCCATGGTGCTGGCCCTGGCCATTCCGCAGACCTGGCCCTTTCGGGATCTGGCCATCGACATCGTCTTCGGCACCTGCCTGCTCACCATCCTGGTGCAGGGGACCAGCATGCAGCGCCTGCTCAATTGGCTGGGCCTGGCCAAGGACCGCAGCGGGCAGGAAAAGCTCCAGGAGATTCGCGGCCGCCTGCGCGCGCTGCAGGCGGCCTTGCGCTTCCTGGATCGCCAGCGCGAGGCCGGCACGGTCGATCCGGAGATGTACGCAAAGGTCCACGAGGAACTGGTGCAGGAGATGAAAGCACTCGAGATCGTCCGGGTCCAGACCCGCGACGTCGAGGATCTCATGCGCCGCGAGGAGCTCTCCGAGCTTCGCCGCCAGCTCCTGCAGGTCCGCAAGGCCGCCCTGCGAAAGGCCCAGGTCGACGGCCACGTCTCCGCAACCATCTCCCGCCGCCTGATCGGCGAGATCGACGAGACCCTGCACGAGATGGGCAGAAACGATGAAGATTAGATGAGGGGTGGTGGTTAGAATACTACCGCGGCCCCGGCGCTCACACTGCACAACGCCTTCGGTTCCTCGTCGAGCAGAATAAGGCAGCTTCCCACGATCTCGGGCCTCAGGGAGAAACGCTCGGCGATCGGGAAGTCAACGCCCACGGCGAGACGGCCGTCGAACAGGGCAAAGGAAGGCGTCACCAGCTTGGGTGCCAACAGGAGCCGGATCCCGCCCGGATCGCCGATCCCGAATACCGCGCCCACGAAAGGTGCCAGCGTAGGAATTCCGTCGATGTCCACATCGATGAGAGAGGGCCACAACCACCCGTCTCCGTCGTCGTCGTGGGGATCGGGCTCGTGCGGGGTGTAGGCGAAGAGCAAGTCCGCTCCGGTGACGATGCTGATGTGTCCTCCTGCCTTCGTGAACTTGAGCTCGAAGCCGGGGCCAATCTGGTAGATGCCCGCACCATCCATGGCCCGGGGGAGCGCAATGGTGCTCAGCCGCAGCCGGAGATCGGACCTTGCGTTCAGCCCCAGGTCGAAAAATATGCTCCCCTCAATCCAAGACGGAAGGCAGTCTTTTCCGTCGCAGTCATCAATCCAGCTGACCACATCAACGCCTCCTGCAGTCCCAACGCCTCCTACAACCCCGATACGCCAGTTGCCTTCCCCCAGCAATTCGGGCGTCTGATAGCTTCCCCGGGGGGTGAACAGGCAGGAGCACGTCAGAGCGGTCAGCAACACAGAGATGCCAAGTCGAACCCACATGTCGTACCTCCTGGGCAATGTCGATCGCAAGACTCATGCCGTGCTCTGGCGTTTGTAACCATCTGTTAAGAGGGAGGTTTTTTGAATGGGGCGATTCTCTAGCTCGACCCTCGCCGAAAAGGTGCCAGCGCAGACTCGGACCGAGGGCCGGCGGCCCCCGCTTGGGGCA
>JAUXGQ010000309.1 GCA_030621975.1 Gammaproteobacteria bacterium
ACAGGGTTCGAACAGGCTCGGCATGATCACCATATCCGCCCCCGCATAGATCAGATGGGCCAGTTCCTCGTCGAAACCGATCTCTAAATGACAGTCGGGATTGTCGTTGAAATGGCGCTTGATATGCCAGAATCCCCTCTCGATGTCGGGATTCGGGCTCGACCCGAGCAACACGAACTGGGCACCGTTGTCCAACGCATAGTTGAGGCCATGGCGGATCAGGTGCACCCCCTTTTGCGCATCCAGACGCCCCACGTAGGCAACGATGGGTTTATAGTCCTTGCGCATAAGCAGGCGATCGCACAGGGCGTCCTTGTTGGCGTATTTCTTCTCCACTTCGTCGGCGCTATAGTGCGACGGGATGAGCGGGTCGACTTCAGGATTCCAGACGTCGTAGTCCAGGCCGTTCAGGACGCCGCCGAACTTCTTTTGATGGACGTGCAGGGTATGACCGAGACCCTGGCTCTGGTCCCCATGCATCACTTCGTGGGCGTGTTGGGGAGAGACGGTGGTCACGAAGTTGGAGTACACCACCCCCCCCTTCATGAGATTCACCGCCGAGTGATTGAAATCGTCCTGGAGACGATCCGCCTGGAAGAGTCGGTGGGGGTCGGGCAGACCGGCGGCGTGCAGGATAAACTCGCCAGTCACCCCCTGATGCTTGAAATTGTGAATGGTGTAGCAGACACGCTGATTGGGCATGCCGATGTGATGATAGATCTCGTACAGCAGTACCGGCAGGAGTCCGGTCTGCCAGTCGTGGCAATGAATGATGTCCGGTCGGCGGTTGTCTTTGAGCATGAATTCCAGGGCGGCCCTGCTGAAGAAGGCAAAACGCGTGGCATCGTCCTGGAACCCGTAAAACCGCCCTCGTTCGAAAAAACGCTCCTCCGAGTGAGGCTCGATGAAAAAACACCGGCGCCCGTGCACGAAACCGAACCAGACATCGCAGCGGACGGCACCCCCGTACCAGGGCACCCACAGGTCACGGTAGGTGACGTGCAGACCCCAGACATGGTCATAGCGCAGGCAGTCGTACTTGGGCAGGATGATGTGGACATCGTTGCCCCGCATCTCCAACTCCCTGGAGAGCCCGAAAACCACATCGGCCAACCCTCCAACCTTGGCCACGGGTGCGCATTCAGCAGAAACCATTACGATGTACATATCAGTTAACTCACGACTCCCACGGCAGACCGCAACCGGTTGAAAAAAATACTCTCATAAATCCCTGTGTGTGACCATAACGAACGCCTGACCCGGTCTCAGGTCATAGGTGAAGGGCGCGGGCAGGTAATCCAGGGCATATTCAGGAGACACGTCCAGCAACGGCTTTCCCGCCTGCACCAGGGTATCGAGCCGTTCGCAATAAAAGTGCTGGTGATGCCAGGGGTCCTTGTTGAGGATGATCAACGCTTCTTCCGAAAACGCCGCACAGGCCTTCCACAGCACCAGGATGGCGGGGTTTTCGTGGCCGAGCACCTCGGTAGGACAGTCGTGCTGAAAGGTCCGGTAGCGCTGTTTGATGGCATTGACGTTGCGGATGAATTCGCGCAGATCGAGCGCCGGTTGTTCCCAATCCCCAGGACGCGTCTTGACCACGTGCAACGGCTGGCTGAAGCCGAACTCGAACCCTATGGGCATCATGACCCCGCTGGAAAACAAGGCGGTGAACAGATAGCGCTGCTTCATGGCCTCCGGGCTTCCGTGCATTTCCCGAAACAGCCTGGGGGTATCGTGGCTTTCGGGAAAGCCGATCGAGGGGGCGCTTTCCCGGGTAAGGTTGTACTGCTCCATCAACCAGGGACTGCTATAGTCCCACCATTTCGAGCTGTTGAATATGTAGTCGAAACCCGCCTGGGCGGTTCTGCGGGTCCGGTCGGGGGTACAGCCCAGGGTTTCCGCCACAAACAGGGTGCCTGGATAGCTCTGCTTTATATCCTGGATCAGGCGCTGCCAAAGGCGTGCGGGAATCTGGTAGGCGGCATCGCAGCGGAAACCCTCGAATCCCAGTTGCACCAGGTATTCGGTAACGGCGTGGAAATAGCGGTAGAGTCCTTGCCGGTCGGACGTATGGCGATGATCGAATCGGGCCAGGTCGCGCCATACCACCTGCTTGCCGTCTTCATTGCAGTGGGGGTGGACGACGCGCCCGTCGGGTCGACGCTGGAACCACTCAGGGTGTTGTCGAAGCAGGTCGGAATCCGCGGCGCAGTGGTTGATTACCAGATCCACCATCACGCGCAGACCCTTTGCCTGGGCAAACTCCACCATGCCGCGCAGCTGCTGCTCGGGACTCGGGGATGACGCCTCATCGATGAGCAGCGGATTGACACTGAAATAGTCGCCAATGGAATAAAGACTCCCGGATCTGCCCGGCCGCTGCACGGCGTTGACGAAGATCCAGTCAAACCCCATCTCCGCTGCCCGCTCGATGTGATCGTGCCAGTCACCGCACTTTCCGGCCAACAGGGGAAACAGGTTGTAAATCCTCACGCGGTCTCCATAAAACTGCTTGCAATCGAGGGGCAATCGTATTTAGCTATTCAGCATCCGGAAATGCTCGTCCCCGGGACATTTCCGGAACGAAACCGGAAATTGCGATTTCCCGCCGAAGGTGACACCCGAGTAGAACCCAAAAGTCGGTATCACGCCGCTTTTCCGGCAAGGGAATGTTACCTCTACCAGGGTTTGTTTGCTATATTACCGCAAACTAATACGGCAATCTGCAACATTTCCGTTTTCCACTCAACGTCGAAGAGCCTTTGGGGCCGCAGAATCGGAGCACAACGAACCAGCGGATTCCACACATGGATACCTATCACGCCACCGTCTTGAACCTGCACCAGCCGACCGGCAACCTCCAGGAACTGCTGGAAACCCGGGCATGGGAGGCACGGGAAATTCTGTACGCCCTGGACCGCATCCCCCGCGCCCTGGCCGCGTACCAGGACAGGGCGCGAGTCCATCTCGCCCTGTCCGGCACCCTCCTGGAGACCCTCAGCAACCCGGACTTCCAGGAACAGGCGTATGGGATAATAAAATGCGGCGACCTGCTCTGGAAGCTGCGCAATCCTGCCATCGAGATGCTCGCCACCGGCTACTATCATCCGGTGCTGCCCCTGATCCCGGCGGCGGACCGGGATGAGCAGATCATGCGCTGGCTCGGCATCGCAAGACACTTGTTCGACCGCCAGCATTTCGACGGTTTCTGGCCACCCGAGATGGGTTTCTGTATGGAGATGATCCCGATGCTGAAGCGCTTGGGGTTCCGCTACGTACTGGTGGACAGCGAACGTGTCGAGCCCGTCACTCCCATGAGCTGGCACGAGCTGCGATACCGCCCCCACCTGGCCGCCCACGAGGGAGAGCAGATCATCGTCATCGTGCGCGACCGCGAACTCTCCAATTCCCAGGAATCCGGCATGGACCCGGGTTGGTTCGTCCACGAGGTGGCCGAACGCACCAGGCATTGCGACTTCCCCGCGCTGGTCACCACCTGCAGTGACGGGGACAACGGCGGCTGGTTCCGCAACACCGACTGGCAGGCCAATTTCTGGGGCGCCTTCTATCAGCCGCTGATGGATCTCGTGCGCGAAGGGAGCGCCGGCCTGTCCCCGGTGTTCATCCACGATTACCTTAACCGCCACGGCGCCCAGGGCGAGGTCCGGGTGCATACCGGGGCCTGGAATACGGGCGAGCACGATGGCGCGGGATTCGTCCAGTGGACCGGTTCCCAGGATCAGAGGGACGCTTGGCGACGGCTTGCCGAGGTCAGCGAGGCCATCCATGACCTGCGTTGGAGACATGGCGAAAAAGGCTGGCCGGACGAGCGGACGGGACAGCTTCTGGAGGAGGCCACGTGGCGCCTGCTGCGCGCGGAGACGAGCTGTCATTTCTACTGGGGCGAGGACTGGGTGCCGCGCTGTCACCGGGAACTGGATCAGGCCCTCGACTATCTGCTGGCGGC
>JAUXGQ010000474.1 GCA_030621975.1 Gammaproteobacteria bacterium
GGCTTTTGGGGTTTTTGGGGCGTGTTTTTCGCTATTCCCCTGGCTACCCTGGTCCAGGCGGTCCTCAGTGCCTGGCCGGTACAAGAGGTTGCTGGCGAAGAATCTCAGCCGGAGGCGGCTTAGGGATACTGGCTCAGCGATAGCGGGATCGGTATTCTTAGCGTATGATGGCCCCATGGCCGACGTTAAACCTGCACTTCCGAAAACCGCCTCCGCAAAAGCACAGCCCTTCAAAGTGGTCTCCACCGCTAAGTGCGATCCGCCCGACGGTGCGGGCGATGATGATTGGTATCGCTATGTCATTACCCAGGGGAGTAATTCCATTGTGGGACGTCGCCAGGGCAGCCTCAGTAGTGTGAGCGCGGCCATTGAGGAGGAAGTGGCACGTCTCAATGAGAGGCGCATGGGTAAGACCGGTCGTGTGCATCTAACCCCCAGTCCGAAGAAACGGGGATAATCACCGACGCCGGCGCGAACCCCCTTTTTTGATTCGAGGGCGCTCAACGTCGACGCGAATCTGGCGCCCCTCAAATTCAGCTCCGTTCAGTGCCGCAATTGCCGCACGCGCTTCATGACCCTCCATTTCGATGGTCGCAAAGCCTTTACATTCTCCGGAAAAAAGGTCTTTGGAAAACTTCAGGGAGCGAACCACTCCATATTGCGAAAACAAGGCGGTAACGGTTTCTTCGGTAGTAACCTTTGCCAGGTTACGGGCAGAGATCCTGATCATTTAGTTAGACTCCGAGAAAACGAACCGTGCCTGCCTGCGAAACAAACCAAGCGGTTCGACTCTGTAAGGCGGAATAGCTCTTCAGAAAACGCAGGAGAGCTTGAAAGCCGTATTTACGAAACAGGTAGGGCGCAAAAAAACGAAGCGGGCATAACTGTAGCAGTTTCTGGGTGGCGGGCGCAAGTTTTTCATGGGGGGTACAGACCCGTCAGGTTGCTTCCGGTTGCGGAGGGAAATCAATCCCGGAGGCACCTGGAAAAGCAGTATTTTTCTGGCACTCGTTACTCGCCGCGACAACCTTGATGCCCAGCGCATGCACCTTGTCGACCACCGAGGCCATGATGTCAGGCCCCATAGTGGTGAATCGTTCATCGAGTTCGACATACTCCACCGGCAGTTGCTTTAACGTTTCAAAGGCGGCCGCGTCGGCGTTGAATCCCGTCAGGGACAGGGATATCCCCATGCGGCCTAGGGTCTCGAAATACTTCTTCGTCGCGTTCAGATCCGCGGCAAGGTCCGCGAGATCGAATTCCAGGCTCAGCCCAGTACCCACGAGCTGGCGGGCCCGAAGCTGTTCGCGAATCCACTCGACGCGAGCGGGGTCCTTGAGTGCTGCTGCGCCTTGTTCGACCAACAGGTTGCTTTCGCCGCCTTCGTGGCGGTGTTTGTCCATCAGCACAAGTGCCTGCTCGATAATCCAGTGGTCGACCTGGGTCAATAGGTTCGCGTCCCGGGCTGGTATGAGGAAGTCTGAGCGGGGAATGCGATCGCCCCCGGGTGTTGGCAGAAGCGGCGCCAATTCATAAAGTTCCCGCACACCGTTTCGCAGATTAATAAGCGGTCGAAACAGTACATGAAATCCCCCCTGTTCCAGGGTGTCTCGCAGGAGCCTCAACATCCCGTCTGCGTTGTCGTTCGACGCAGGCAATCGTTTGGCCCGGTTGTGGATCTCAATACGGTTTCCCCCGGCCGCGCGGGCCTCCGCGCAGGCACTGGATGCCCTTGCGATCAGATCGTCGGATTCGTTGAGATACTCCTCGAACTCGCACAGGCCGATACTGGCGGTGGCAGTGAGCGGCTCTTCCCGGGGCCGGAACAGATGGATTTCAATCGCCCGTCGCAGTTGCTCGGCCAGGGCTAAGAGTCCCTCGCTGGTCGGCCGACTGGCGATGACGGCGCAGGCGTTTGCACTGATGCGTGAGGCCAGGTCCTCGGAATTCATTTGTGCAGCGATCAGATTAGTCGCCTCGCTCAGCATTGCGTCGGCTACACCGCCAGCCATCCGTTTGCCGACCTTTTCCAGTTCGTCCAGTTCTACGACCAGTACGCCGCCGAAACCCAGCTTCTCCGATGACACCAGTCCTTCAAGGTATTCCACAAAATGCCCGCGCTCGATCACTCGGGTTTGCTGTTCGGGGGCGTTGTCGTCGGGATCAACGCCTTGGGCTTTCTGAGTCTCCGAGGGTGCCTTTTCAGCGTCCTTCAAAGCTTTCTGCACGCTTTCGGCTGCGACTGCCCTGGTCTCGGCCCGGACAGTGATTTCAGCCGCGGATTTCAGGGCCCGGATCAGTGCGAAAACCTTGTCGATCTGTTGGGGGCTGGGACGAAGGTCGCTGCCCAGGTATGGAGCGAGGCAGATGTCCAGGGATGACAGGCTATCCGTGAGCGGCACCAGACCGAATTTTCCGCTATCGGCCGCCAGGTCTTTGATATGCCGATGAAGTTTACTCAGCCTGTCGGGATCCCAATTGACCTGCGCGAGGGTATACCAGATTTCTGTAATGCCCGCCACGCGCTCGTTGACACGATCCAGCAAGGCCTTCGTCAGCTCTCTGATTCTGCCTGGTTTTAAAGCGTTGGGATCTTGCATTGGGACACCTCGGGATCCTGATCACCCACAGGAACGGTTATTGTACAGGCACATCCCCCGGTATAATCGGCTTGTTGAATTGGGGCTTTAGCGCTCGCGTAGAAATTAATTCACATTTTGGAGCGAGCCCTTAGGATCCGCTAAGAAATAAATTCCTATCGCTGCATCCATTTTACAGTAGACGCGCCTGGGTGAAAGTGCGGTTTCACTCGATCCCCCGCGCGTCCGATCATGGCAATCTTCCTGGCATCCGGGTCTCCAGAATATCCCGGATATGACGCAACATCTGATAAGAACGCAGTATGATATTGTAAA
>JAUXGQ010000289.1 GCA_030621975.1 Gammaproteobacteria bacterium
ACGGTGATGTCAGCGGACTGGAGCGGCGGCGTTTCCAAGAACCCCTACCTGTCGTTCAAGTTCAAGGGAGCAGCCAAAGGCGACGCCGTCGAACTGACCTGGGTTGATAACCAGGGCAACAGCGACACCAAGACCGCGAAAATCGGCTGATCTCCTGCTGCAACACCCGGTTGGGTGACCCTGATATTGGGGTTTGTTCCTCACCCCAACCTACGGTTCTAACCCCCTCCTTCGCAGGGGGTAGGCGTCGGTTGGGGTGAGCTTGCGAACCCTGGTGAGACAGGCTCCTAGACGTCCCAGATAATCGTCCGCCGCATCTTTTCGACCACCTTCTCCACGGGCTCCAGCTTCTCTCCCACCACTGCCATACTGCCGTATACCGTAGGTACAATCACACCGGAAAATCGGGATGAGCGGACCTGCCGCGGTTGCATCAGATATTCCCCAGGCATGATCAGGACAGTGATCGGCCCCTGCTGACCAGGCACCACCATGTGCACACCGGAGCGCCGTCCTATGTTGCAGCGAGTGACGAAACTTACGCGGCCGATGTCCCCCTCGATACCGGCGCCGAACTGCGACAGGAGAAACTCAAGGTTCTCGGGTCGTGCGTCCTGATCAACGTGGAGATGGTCCAGTTCATCGTTGATGTGATTTACGACAGCCATTTCCAGACCGGATGGAACCCCGAAGTAGTGCTCCCATTTGTAACCCATCCAGCCGGCAAGACCGATCGCCAGCAACGTACCGGCAGCCAGGGCTAACCACCGGGAACCGAACCCGGACAGACCCCTTTCAGTAGCTCCGGAACGAGCGGAGATTATCCGGGACTCCAGCCCAACCGGGCGGGGCACGTCCAAGGCGGCGTGCAGTCGATCTTCAAACCTGTGCGCTTGTTCGGCCTCGCCGGCGCATTCCGGGCAGGATGAGGCGTGATCGGCAAACTCCTTGTCGCGGGATCTGGGCTCAATCAGCAATTTGCGGCGAAATTCCAGACAATTCATAGCTTGGATCCCGTAATCGTGTATTTCGCTCCTTCCGTAGACAGTATTTCCCGCATCTTCCTGCGCACCCGGGATACCCGAGGCAGGGACTTCCACGCGCGCAGGAAGGTTTCCTGTACCAGATCCTGTGCCTGAAAGCGGTCTCCGCAAAGCCGGAACGCATAGCTGTAAAGCTCGTGGGACATGGAATGAACCAGCACCTCAAAACGCCCTCGTCTGCCTCTCATAATTAAGTAGACCCTCCGAAACAGGATTTTCTGACAGGCCTTCAGTCGTGTTATGGTAGCGTCCCGCAAGTCGCGGATACCGGGCAAAGATTTTCTGGCACTCCTGTCAGAAAATTGTCAGGAACCCGGTCTTTACTGGTGGATCCAAACTCCATTTTGAGTAGATCCGACATCGAAATTCTACAACAACTAGCGCTTAGCTTAAGGAGACCCTATGAAAGATCGTAAAACCATGATGAATACTGCCCTGGCCGGTGTTGTCGCGCTGGGCATAGGCGCTGTGAGCGGGAATGCCATTGCCGGCAAGGAGGGCTTCGAGAAATGCCTCGGCATCGTCAAGGCGGGCCAGAACGACTGCGGCACCAGCAAACACGCCTGCGCCGGCCAATCGACGAGCGACAGCGGGGCCACCGAGTGGGTGTACGTCCCCGAAGGCACCTGCACAAAGATCGTCGGCGGAAAGATCAAGGGCAAGTAACGGGATTCCCATCGGGGAATCACAGAGCCCGAGAGCCGGTACCACCAGGGTACCGGCACCTCGTCAACCATGCCTGATGCGGGATCCCGGCCTTTTCAGTCGGATTTTTGATGCCGCAGTCCGGGCTGACTAATCGGAGCACCCACCATGTCTCGCTTTACCGAGGCGCCGATCGGGGGCGCAGGAATAGGTTTGCGCACCAAGCACTACCAGGACGTACTGTCCGGACAAGGCGCGCAATTACAGGAAGTCATTGAAAACCGGCCCCCTGTTGCCTGGTTCGAGGTGCTAACCGACAACTATCTCGGAACCGGTGGACTTCCACGTCACCATCTGCACCAGGTTCGGGAAAATTATCCGCTCACGTTTCATGGAGTGGGAATGTCGCTGGGGTCTACCGATCCCCTCGACTACGGCTACCTGACACGGCTGAAGGCCCTGATCGAAGATTTCGAACCGGCCTGGGTGTCCGATCATCTGGCCTGGGTTTCAGTGGGCGGTCGATACCTGCACGACCTCATCCCTTTTCCGTACACCCGAGAGGCGCTGGATCTCTTCGCGCAGCGCATAATCGAGGTACAGGAGTTTCTCGGCCGACGCATACTGGTGGAGAACCCTTCAACCTATCTGAGCTTCACCAACTGCGAAATGTCGGAGTGGGCGTTTGTCAAGGCATTGGTCGAGCAAGCGGATTGCGAGCTGTTGATAGACGTGAACAACATATACGTGAGCGCCGTCAACAATGGCTTCGACCCCCTCGAGTATGTACGGGCGATTCCGGCCGAGCGGGTCAGGGAGATTCATCTGGCGGGTTACGAGGAGATGGGACAGTATCTTTTCGACACCCATGGCTACCGGGTCCGCCCACCGGTCTGGGAACTCTATCGATTCGTCCTGGATCAGTTGGGTCCGACACCCACGCTGATCGAATGGGATAACGATATCCCTGACTTCAGCGTGTTACTGGAGGAAGCCGCCAAAGCCCAGGCCGAAATCGACCGGCTGGAGGCAGCGGCATGAGCTCGCTGCGGCACATCCAGGCACTTTTTTGTGAGTCTATCTTCGAAGACCAGAGCGGTTCGGCTGTCAATGAACTCAGCCGCTACATCACGCCCCGGCCAGGACTGTCGCCACAGGATCACGTAAAAATTTACCGGCGAAGTGTCCTCGCCAAGCTCGCCGAAGCGCTTTCCGAGATCTACCCGGTGTGCCTGAAGCTTGTAGGCGAAGCGTTTTTCAGCGCCATGGCCCACACCTTCGTTCGACAAACCCCTTCCCGGTCGCCGGACCTGGGGGAATACGGACACGACTTCGGCGACTTCATCGAGGGGTTCGAACCGGCCGCTACCCTGCCCTATCTCCCGGATGTCGCCCGCCTGGAATGGGCCTGGCACCGAGTTTACCACGCCGAGGCTGCCGAGCCCCTGGATCCCGAGTCACTGGCGCGGGTGCCTGCCGACCAACAGGGCAGGATCAGGTTTCACCTGGCACCGTCAAGTAGACTCCTGAAATCGATCTACCCGGTGCATCGGATCTGGCAGGTCAACCAAACCGAGTACGACGGCGACGGCCGCGTAGATCTCGATGACGGCGGAATCCGACTGCTGGTCTGGCGCCAGGGATTCGACATGCACATAAACCCATTGGATGAAGGGACATGGTATGTCCTGAAATCATGTCGGGACGGCAACGACTTCGCGACAGTATGCGAGAATCTGGAACAACGAGCGCCGAATGCGGACATCTCCGCCATCTTGCCGGAGCTGGTGGAAAGGGGTTGGATCAGCTCCTTCTCGCTCTAAGTCAATAATTTAATACAGAATCAGCGAAACGGGAGAACGAATATGTCAATGACTGAGATCTTAGCGAAGCCTTTCAATGGCTTCAGCAGGGCAATGGATTTTCTCAATCCGATCTTTGATCTGGGGGTTCGGCTCTGGGTCGCTTATGTGTTCTTCAAATCCGGCCTGACCAAGATTCAGAGCTGGGAGACAACCAAGATGCTGTTCGAGTACGAATACGAGGTACCGCTGCTGCCGCCGGAGTTGGCGGCCTATCTGGGTACGGCGGCCGAACTGGGGTTGCCCGTGGTGCTTGCCATAGGACTGGCCTCCAGGTTTACGGCGCTCGCCCTGTTTCTGTTCAATATCGTTGCGGTGGTAGCCTACTCCAGTTTTCTCTTGGGCGACGAGGGCGCCGCCGGATTGCAGCAACACATCCTTTGGGGTGTGATGTTGCTGATCACCCTGTTTCACGGTCCGGGAAAGCTGTCCCTCGATTATCTGCTGTGTAAGAAGTGTGCGTAAGGGATTTTCTTTGCGAACCCACGGGGAAGGGTGGTCAACTGAATGGATATAGCGCGTTCATTGACGAAGTTGAGCGAATGGTCTGCGACCGTTTTGAATCCTGGTGGTTAGCCCTGCG
>JAUXGQ010000325.1 GCA_030621975.1 Gammaproteobacteria bacterium
GGACCTCGGCCAGTGCCTATTCCAACGAGGTGTTGAGCCTGTTCGACAATCTGGTGACGCCTTTGCGGCAACGCCAGGAAAAGACCTATTCGGCCCCCTTCGCCACCCACCTGTATGCGAAGGAGAACATCGAACTGCCCGACGGGAGGGTCGCCCGCGACTACCCGCGTCTGCAGTACGGAGGCGGTCACCTCGGCGACCCGGTCCGCGAGCGCCTCCCCGACATCTTACGCACCGGCCTGCTGGGTGCCTTCCAGGGTCTGCTGTTATGGCTGATGCTCGCGGGGCTCCTGCTTGCCCTCATAGCCCGTCGTGCCGGTCGGCGATTCGGGGCCCAGCTCAGGCGGGTGGTATCGGGTAACACGGAGGTTCCCTGGCGGGTGATCCTGTTGACCTTGGGGGTCATGATCCTGCTCGCGTTCGTCAGCGCCCATCTGGGTGTCAAATACCACCTGCTCGGCACCGATAAGGTCGGCGAGGACGTGTTCTATCAGGCCCTGAAAAGCATACGCACCGGTCTGTTGATCGGAACCCTGACCACCCTGGTGATGCTCCCCGCGGCCATCCTGCTGGGGATCATGGCCGGCTATTTCCGAGGTTGGGTGGATGACGTGATCCAGTATCTCTACACCACCCTGAGCTCCATCCCCGGGGTGTTGCTGATTGCCGCCGCCATCCTCATGCTCCACATCTACATGGGCAACCACGCCGAAGATTTCACCAGCCTTGCCGAAAGGGCGGACCTGCGACTGCTGTTCCTGGTCCTGATCCTCGGTGTCACCAGCTGGACCGGCCTGTGCCGGCTGCTGCGCGGAGAGACCCTGAAGCTGCGGGAGATGGATTACGTGCAGGCGGCCCAGGCCTTCGGCGTAACCAAGTTCACCATCATCACCCGCCACATCCTGCCCAATGTCCTGCATATCGTGCTGATCACGGTGGTGCTGGATTTCAGCGGCCTGGTGCTGGCCGAGGCGGTGCTGTCCTACGTGAACATCGGTGTCGATCCCACCATGAACAGCTGGGGCAACATGATCAACAGCGCGCGCCTGGAAATGGCGCGGGAACCCATCGTCTGGTGGTCCCTCGCCGCGTCCTTCGTGTTCATGTTCACCCTGGTGCTGTGCGCCAACCTGTTTTCCGACGTGGTGCGGGACGCCTTCGACCCGCGGCTGAGAGATTCCCGATGAGCGACAGCCTGCTGCAAATCGAAAACCTGCATACCCGGATCGGCGATGAACGCAGGCCCAGCCGGGTGGTCGACGGCGTCGACCTGGAGATCCGCAAGGGCGAGACCTTCGCCCTGCTCGGGGAGTCCGGTTGCGGCAAGTCCATGACGGCGCTGTCGCTGATGCGCCTGCTGCCACCGGCCGGCCGCATCGTGGAGGGCAGTGTCCGGCTCGAAGGAGAAGACCTGCTGCAGCTCCCGGAATACGCCATGCGGCGGGTGCGGGGCGGCCGGCTGGCCATGATCTTCCAGGAACCCATGACCTCCCTGAATCCGGTGCTGACGGTGGGCGCGCAGATCGCGGAGTCGGTGCGCATCCACGATCGCGGTGCGGCGAAGCGCCCGCAGCGGCGGGTGGTGGAGCTTCTGGATGCGGTGGGCATACCGGCGCCCGAGCAACGGGCGAGGGAATATCCCCACCAACTCTCGGGGGGCATGAAACAACGGGTGATGATCGCCATTGCCCTGGCAGGTCGGCCGGAACTGCTGATCGCCGACGAGCCCACCACAGCACTGGATGTCACCATTCAGGCGCAGGTTCTGGACCTGCTCAAGGCGCTGCAGCGCGAGACCGGCATGGCCATCCTCCTGATCACCCATGACCTGGGTGTGGTGGCGGAGACCGCCGACAGGTTGGCGGTCATGTATGCCGGGGAGATCGTCGAGGTCTCATCCAAGGCGTCCTTCTTCGCGGATGCACGCCATCCTTACAGCCGCAAGCTGTTCCAGTCCCAGCCCAACCGGGAAAAACGCGCCCAGCGCTTGGCGGTCATCAAAGGCTTCGTGCCGCGTCTGGATCGGGAATTCACGGGTTGCCGGTTCGCCGAGCGCTGTGACGCGGTGATGGACGTCTGCCGCACAAGGATACCGGGCTGGACGAAGACCGGGTCGGGGGAGGGGGTGCGCTGCCATCTGTACGCCAGTCGCGACCACGAGCCACGGGTGGGGTCTGTGGAAATACAAAAGCCGGTGTCTGACGCGCCCAAAGGGGAACCGGCCAGGCCCCTGCTGAGCGTGCGTGGCCTCAAGATCCATTTCCCGATCCAGAAAGGCGTCTTCAAGCGCACCGTCGGGCAGGTGCGCGCCGTGGACGGTATATCGCTGGAGATTCCCACCGGCCACACCCTGGCGCTGGTGGGCGAGTCGGGCTGTGGCAAGACCACGGTGGGCAAGGCTATTCTGCAGCTCATCCGCCCCACGGACGGCGGCGTGGTATTCGAGGGCGACGATCTGCGTCGACTCAAAGGCGCGGCCCTGCGCAGACGCCGCTCGGACCTGCAGATCATCTTTCAGGATCCGGTGGCCTCCATGAACCCGCGCATGCTGGTGGGCGACATCGTCGCCGAAGGCATGCTGGCCCAGGGCCTGGGGGGCGGCAAGGCCGGTCGGCGGGCGAGGGTGCGGGAGTTGCTGACCCAGGTGGGGCTTTCCCCGGACGCGGAGTCCCGCTATCCCCATGAGTTTTCCGGTGGACAACGCCAGCGCATCTGCGTGGCGCGGGTGTTGGCCGTGCAACCGCGCCTGATCATCTGCGATGAACCCACCAGCGCCCTGGACGTATCCGTCCAGGCGCAGATACTCAATCTGCTGCGCGACCTGCAGACGGAACTGGGTCTGTCCTACCTGTTCATCACCCACGACATTGCGGTGGTGGCCTATCTCGCCCACGAGGTGGCGGTCATGTATCTGGGGCGCATCGTAGAGCAGGGCAGCGTGCAGGAGATCCTGGAATCACCGCGCCATCCCTACACCGAGGCCCTGTTGTCCGCAGTCCCCCTGGCCGAGGTCGGAAAGGCGCCCCGCAGCCGCATCCATCTGCAAGGCGACATGCCGTCGCCCGCGAACCCCCCATCGGGTTGCCACTTTCATCCCCGTTGTCCGAAGGCCATGGACCAGTGCCGCCGGCAATATCCCGACCAGGTCAGGGTGAGTGAAACCCACAGGGTACACTGCCTCTTGGCGTGATCAACCATGCAGCCTGCGTTGAGCTTGCGAAACGCGGGTTCGCCGATTCCCCTGTGCCTGTGATCCACCAGATTGCTGAAAATCTCCGTTTCCGCCTCTACTTGATTGAAAAAGTGCGTTGAATTTCCTATCCTCTGCCAGCATCGAGCCGATGCACTCCTCCGGCCCATTCAAGAATTCGCCGGTCGGCGGTGGCCAAGGTAGCATCGGCCGACAATGCTGTTGCGACAATGAGTCTGTCTGCTGGATCGGGATGAAAATCATTCAGCTGGTTTGCCAGGATACCGATTTCTCCGTTTACCGGTATTTCACCCAATCCCATATCCAGAAGCTCATTCCGCCAGCGCCTTAATGGTGGGAGTTCGACCCTTCCTTTAGATTTCAGCATGGCCAGCTCCCAGAGCGAGATAGCGGAGACAGTCAGAGCGTTGTTGTTGAAAGCGAGATCGAGTTGCTCTCGGGCGACAGTGCCCAACTGGTCGCTTGCCTGGTCCAACCAGATGAGCACGTGCGTATCAAGCACGATCATTTCATTGCTTCCCACTCGACATCAAGCGGAGATACAACATCACCTTTCACGGTGATCTGGCCCTTGTGCGCGCCGAATAGCGTCTTGGGCCGCTTTTTGATCGGTACGAGTTTACTGACCGGCTTGCCGTTTTTGGTGATCACGATCTCTTTGCCGGATCGGTTGAC
>JAUXGQ010000037.1 GCA_030621975.1 Gammaproteobacteria bacterium
AATGTCCAGTACGCCACTTTCATGCCGCGAGCCTCCGTAGAGGCCACCGAAAAGCGCATCCTGAACATGGAAAGGAGGCAGCGCCTTGTTGCGGCAATGGCGTTTATTGCAATCTTCACCCTGGTGATTTTTCTGGTTTCCCTTCGATTGCATCGAATTATGCAACGTATTTCCGAATTCTCACAAAGCGTCTTACGCCAGGCGCATCCTGTTATTCAAGATGCCAATCCACTTTTTCTATTGGATGAATGGATCAGGCAGTTTATCCACCTCGTGCTGGAGAAAAGGGACGAAATGCAGGTCCGGTATGAGGCGGAAATACGGGAGACGGCGGCGCTGACGACGGCCATTATGGAGACGTCGCCGGATCCTATTATCACCATTGAGTCCACCGGCGGGATCATCGAGTTCAACCCGACGGCGGAACAGGTTCTGGGCTATACGCGGGAAGAAGCAATTAAACGGAAACTGGCATTTCTGGTGGTTGACGAGGCGGATCGGAACAGGTTTCTTACGTTGCTGGACGAATGCCTGGTCGATGATCAATTGGAGGATTGCGAAAAGCGAACCGGAATCGTAGCGGTAAAGGCGGACGGGTCCCGGATTCCCATGGATGTGGCGATCAAGCCGATACTGCTGGGTGCCAGACTGGTGTTTACCGTTTATCTGCACGACGTCACCGCGCGCCAGCGCACAGAGCGGGAGGTACTGAGCCTGGCCAAGCTCGCCAGCGAAAGCCCCAACCCGGTGCTGCGCGTAACCGGGCGGGGCGTCATCATCTACGCCAATGCCGCCAGTGACCCTCTGCTGGCATACTGGGGTTGCTCCCGTGCCCAGACCTTGCCGCTTTACTGGAATAGACGGGTCTCCGACTCCCTGGAGCAGGGACGTCAGGAGGAGGCGGAGTTGATCTCGGATGGCCGCATATACTCCCTGTTGCTGGTGCCTATCGTCGAACTCGATTATGTCAATATCTACGGGCGTGACATTACCGAGGTGCGCAAGGCGGAGCAGCAGGCGAGACAACACCAGGTGGAATTGGTGCATGTATGCCGGTTGTCGACCATGGGTGAAATGTCGACCGGGCTGGCCCATGAGTTGAATCAACCTTTATCCGCGATCGTAAATTTCGCCAGTGGCTGTATGCGCCGCCTGCGCAGCGGGCAGATACAGGAAAAGGCTCTTATTGATGCCATGGATCAGATTTCGACCCAGGCCGAGCGGGCGGGTGAGATCATTCGCCGGTTGCGTGGCCTGGTGAGTAAGCAACCACCGGTCCGGAGCAACGTGGATCTGAATGATATCGTCGAGGAGGTTTGCTCGTTCGTGGAGTTCGAGGCTAGAAAACTGGGCATTGCGATTAGACTTGAACTGAGCAGAAAAGGTCTTCCGGTCAGGGTCGATTATGTGCAGATCGAGCAGGTTTTGTTGAATCTCCTGCGAAACGCCATGGACGCCCTTCAGGAAGTACCGGAGCAACGGCGCCGGCTGGTGGTCTATACGGTGGCCGAAGGGGCGAAGGAAGTGCGGGTATCGGTCCGTGATTCGGGGGAGGGCATCGCGCCGGAACTCATGGACCAACTCTTCGATCCGTTTTTCACTACCAAGGCCGGAGGGATGGGGATGGGTTTGCCCATAAGTCAAACGATCATCAAAGATCATAGCGGCAAAATCTGGGCCACATCCGATCCCGGTGCGGGCACGTTGTTCTCTATTGTTCTACCAACCCATATTGGATTTGCCAATGCGGAGAAACGATCAGGTATCAATCAATGAGTAAGTCAGAAACGGTATTCGTGGTGGATGATGATCAGGCTATGCGAAAGTCCCTCAAATGGCTGATCGAATCCGTGGGCATGCAAGTGGAGAGCTATGCGTCCGCCGATGAGTTCATCCGCAACTATTATCCGGGTCGATCCGGGTGTCTTCTCCTCGATGTGCGAATGCCGGGCATGGGCGGCCTGGATCTGCAGGAGCAGTTTGTTCGGCAGAATATCAAGATACCGATCATCATCATTACCGGTCACGGCGATGTGCCCATGGCGGTGCGGGCCATGAAGGCGGGAGCCGTGGATTTCATCGAGAAACCGTTTAACGACGAATTCCTCCTGGACAGCATTCGAAAAGCGCTCGCCCTGGACGTGCAGCAGAGAACCTTCCAGGCGCAGCGCGCGGAGATCGCCACGCGGCTTGCCCATCTAACTCCACGTGAGCACGAAGTCATGGAAATGGTAACCAACGGCAAGTCGAACAAGGAAATCGCAAATCAACTCGGTGTCAGCACCAAAACCGTGGAGGCGCATCGAGCCAGGGTGATGGAAAAAATGGAGGCCTCATCCCTGGCGGAACTGGTGCGCATGGTGATGGCCGCCAATGTCTACGAGGCGCCGCAACAAGGGTCCTGATCAGGTATAGACAGGATTAACAGGATCTTTTGTATTCTGGATATTGTGTATGGCCTGCGCGCACCTCAGGGTACTCGCGCTAATACCTGCATCGGTAAGTCACTTTCAAACATCCTGTGACATCCTGTTAATCCTGTCCATTCTTTCTGGGCGCACATCTCAATTATCCTGCTCCTAGCGGCACCAGTTCGGTAATGCCTCCGGCATTTTTTGCCTCGACCTTGGCGTACAGGTCGTACAAGGCGGCCTGTAGTGCCTCCTCGATCACCGGGTGATAGAAGGGCATGCGCAGCAGGTCACCCACGGTGAGTTGTTGCTGGATGGACCAGCTCAGCAGGTGGGCCAGGGTCTCGCCTTTGGGGGCGATCATCTCGGCGCCGAGGATCCGACCACTGGCCTTATCCCCGTAGACCCGCAGAATCCCTTTGTTCTTACCCATGATCAGCGCGCGTCCGACCGGGGCGAATTTGATCTCACCGACGGCGGTTGTGGCGGGATCCAACTCCGACCAGCGTTCACCCACACTGCACATATTGGGGTCGCAAAAGTTGATGTTGAGGGGCGTCTTGCGCTTGAAGGCCCGGATTTCATCGTTAACGGCATTGTAGCCGGCTATGCGGCCTTCATCGCCGGCCTCGTGCAGCACCGGCCGCTCGCCGGTCACGTCGCCGGCCATAAAAACCCGCAGGTCACCGACCTGCATGCTGTTGCGGTCGAACTCCGGCATGCCATTGGCGTCCAGGGCGATACCGAGGGTTTCCAGGCCGAGGCCACTCAGATTGGGGACGCGGCCTATACTGGCGAGCACCTTGTCGACCACCAGGTCGCGGTCACCCGCGGAAACCCGCAGCCGATCGCCTTCCCGGGAGAGTTCCGCCCGATGGCCCAGCCAGATGGGGAACTCCTTGCCGATGATTTCCAGGGCTGCTTTACTGACCTCCGGGTCGTCGGCGCCGCCGATGGTCTGCAGTTGGTCGATGCCGGTGATTTGAACGCCCATTCGGCACAGTGACTGGCCAATTTCCAGTCCGATGACGCCGAGGCCGATCACGGCCATGGACTTGGGTAGCGATTCCTGTTCGAAAAGGGTATCGGTGGTGAGGACCAGGTCTCCGAAGGCCTTCCAGGGTTCGGGTACCAGGGGGCGGGAGCCGGTGGCGATAATAATACTGTCGGCGCGGATGTTCCGCGCGTTCACCTCCAGCAGACCGGGTTCCAGGAAGCGGGCGTAGCCTTCTATGAATTCGTCACCCATGTTGTCCGTGCTGTTGGAGAGCACGCGATCGACGAAGGTGTCCCGAAGGTCCTGAACGTACTCCATGGCCTCGGGTATATCCAGAGACATTTCCTGGTGACCGTCAACGCCAAAACGCCCATAGGTGGTGCGTCGGTGATAGTCTTCCGCAACCTGGATCAATGCCTTGGACGGCATGCAGCCGACCCGGGCACAGGTCGTTCCCGGTTCGCCACCATTGATGAGTACAAAACGCTTGCCCGAACGTCGGACCTGGCTCAGTGCATAGAGGCCGGCGCTGCCGGATCCGATTATGGCTACATCGACGTGTGTTTCTTCCACCTTGCTTCCTCGAATCTAAATGTATGCAGGATACTACGACGCTGGTATTTATTCACCACAGCGACACGGAGTTAACGGAGCTGGAATTCGCGTCCGGAAGGCAAACTTCAAAATCCTGTCAATCTTGTGAAATCCTGTTAATCCTGTCTAAAATCCCAGGAAAATCAGGTGATCACGCTGGGTTTACTGCGACCCGTGCGGCGTTCTATCTCCGCGATTTCGTTGGCGATGGCGATGAGCGGTCCCATGACCTGCTGGGTTTCCTGTTTCTGTCGCTTGGGATCGGGCTCGACGGCCTCGAGGTAGACCCGCAATGTGGCTCCCTCGGTGCCCGTACCTGACAGCCGGAAGACGATACGCGACCCGTCGTTGAAGCCGATGCGTATGCCCTGGTGTTCGGCGAGGCTGCCGTCCACCGGATCCGTGTAGGCGAAATCGTCGGCGAATCGAACCCGGTAGTCGCCGAACGTGCGGTCTGGCAATGTGGAAAGTTGATCACGCAGGTGTCCGACCAGTCCCTCCGCGGCCGCCTTGTCCACGGCCTCATAATCGTGGCGGGTGTAGAAATTTCGACCGAAGCGCTGCCAGTGTTCGGTTACGATTTTCTCTACGGACTTCTGTTTGACAGCGAGCAGGTTGAGCCAGAACAGCACCGCCCAGAGGCCGTCTTTCTCGCGCACGTGGTCGGAGCCGGAACCGAAGCTTTCCTCCCCACAGAGCGTGATTTTTCTCGCGTCCAGCAGGTTTCCGAAGAATTTCCAGCCGGTCGGGGTTTCGTAGGATTCCAGCCCCAGTGCGTCCGCCACCCGGTCGACGGCCTGGCTGGTCGGCATGGAGCGGGCTACGCCGGCGATACCGCGGTCGTATCCCGGTATCAGATGCGCATTAGCGGCCATGATGGCCAGGCTGTCACTCGGCGTGACGAAACAGTTTTTGCCGAGAATCATGTTTCGGTCTCCGTCGCCATCGGAGGCGGCCCCAAAATCCACCGCATCCAGACCCCGGGTCAGTTCCACCAGCTCATGGGCATGGGCCAGATTAGGGTCCGGATGCCCGCCGCCAAAATCGGGCAGGGGCTGACCGTTTATAACCGTGCCCGGCTGCGCGGCCAGTTGCTGTTCCAGGATCTGTCGGGCGTAGGGGCCGGTGATCGCGTGCATGGCGTCGAAGCGCATGCTGAAGATACCGGAATTGAACAGCTGATGGATTCGTTCGAAGTCGAAAAGAGACTGCATCAGTTCCGCGTAATCGGCTACCGGGTCAATGACATCCACCCGCATGCTTCCCAGTGTGAGACTCGCGATCCGGTCCAGGTCAAAATCCCCGGTTTCAATGGTACTATAGCGGTCGATGGTACGCGTGCGCTGGTAGATGGCCTCAGTAACGCCTTCCGGGGCGGGACCGCCATTCGGGGTGTTGAATTTGATACCGAAATCGCCGTCCGGTCCGCCCGGATTGTGGCTTGCGGAAAGAATGATGCCCCCCTGCGTCCTGTATTTGCGGATTACACAGGAGGTCGCCGGCGTGGAAAGCAATCCCCCTTGGCCAACAATGAGCCGAGTGACGCCGTTGGCGGCCGCCATGCGAATAATGATCTGTATGGCTTCGCGGTTGTAATAGCGGCCGTCACCGCCAGTTACAAGGGTCCCCCCGCTTAGATCTTCCTGGGTGTCGAAGATGGACTGGACAAAGTTCTCCAGGTAATGAGGCTGTCGAAAGACACTGACCTTCTTCCGAAGGCCGGATGTCCCCGGCCGCTGGTCGTCGAACGGGTGGCTGCTTATGACTGCAACATTCATGACGAGGGTCCTGCGCTCTTTAAAAACCCGATATTCAATCACAGTACTCGACGGTAATCGAGATCTTCCTGTTGAAAAGATGCTTTGGCGCCCTCATTAAAGGGGTTTTTGGACCGCTGGTCCGCGAGAATCATGCTTTTGGTCCACTGAGCTAAAGCCACAGAAATAAAATTGGAGGCGGAAAGGCCATGACAGTCGAAACCCACAAGGATACTATGGAATTTCAGGCGGAGGTCAGCGAGGTACTTAACCTGGTCATAAGGTCGCTGTACAGCAATAAAGAGATCTTTCTCCGGGAACTGATATCCAACGCATCGGACGCTGCCGAAAAATTGCGCTTTGAGGCGCTCACCGACGAAGCGCTTTATGAGGATGATCCCAATCTCCGCATACGCATCGAGATCGACAAGGAGAAAGGCACAATCACCGTATCCGACAACGGTATTGGTATGAGCCGACAGGAGGTTACCGAGAATATAGGCACCATTGCCAGTTCCGGCACACGCAGATTTCTGGAATCGCTAAGTGGCGACCAGACCAAGGACAGCCAACTGATCGGCCAGTTCGGCGTGGGTTTCTATTCGGCGTATATAGTGGCCGACAAGGTTACGCTGCTCACCCGCCGCGCGGGTCTGGGTCCGGAACATGGGGTGCGCTGGCAATCCGGCGGCGAAGGCACCTACTCCATCGAAACCGTTGAGAAGGCCGGCCGGGGGACGGACATCATAGTGCACCTGCGGGAGGACGAACGTGAATTTCTAGACGGATTCCGGCTGCGCGGCATTATCGGCAAGTTTTCCGATCATATCTCGCTGCCCATCGAAATGCTGAAGCAAACCTACGGCGAAGAGGAAAAGGAGGAGGAGAAGGAACAGGAGCCGGAGTTCGAGCAGGTCAACAAGGGTACGGCGCTTTGGATGCGTAACAAGTCGGAAATCTCTGAAGAGGAGTACAACGACTTCTTCAAGCATGTCTCCCACGATTTCGAGAATCCCCTGACCTACGTCCATAATCACGTGGAAGGGACAAACGAATACACCTCCCTGTTGTACATTCCGCAGCGCGCTCCCTTCGACCTCTGGGACAGGGATCAGAAACACGGAATCAAACTGCACGTGCGGCGGGTATTCATCATGGATGAAGCGGATAAGCTCATGCCCCACTATCTGCGTTTCGTAAAGGGCGTGGTCGATTCCGATGATCTGCCGTTGAACGTGTCTCGGGAGATCCTGCAGCACAATCGCAAGATCGATGCGATCCGAAGCGCCAACGTAAAGCGTATTCTTGGCCTGCTGGAGAAAATGGCGCAGGATGACCAGGAAAAATACGCCGGGTTCTGGACGGAATTCGGGAACGTGTTGAAAGAGGGAACAGCAGAGGATTTCGCGAATCGGGAACGGATTGCGGCCCTGTTGCGTTTCAATACCACAGAGTCTGACGGCGATCGGCAAAACGTGTCGCTGGACGACTATGTGGAACGTATGCAGGAAGGTCAAGAAAAAATCTACTACATCACGGCCGAAAGCCCGTCGGCTGCGCGCAACAGCCCCCATTTAGAGATCTTCCGAAAGAAGGGCGTAGAGGTTCTGCTGCTGTCAGACCGGGTGGATGAATGGCTGGTACCCCATCTTACGGAGTACAAGGAAAAGCCACTCCAGTCGGTGGCCAAGGGTGATCTTGACCTCGGTGATCTGGAGGATAAGGCGGCGCAGGATGAGCGCGAAAAGGAAGCTACTGAGCACAAAGAGGTGGTGGACAAGATCAAGGACGCGCTGGGCGAAAGCGTAAAAGAAGTGCGTCTAAGCCACCGCCTGACGGAATCGCCGGCCTGCCTGGTCGTTGACGAGCACGATATGAGCGCCAACCTGGCGCGGATGCTGAAAACCGTGGGACAGAGTGCACCGGCCGCGCCCCCCATCATGGAGATCAACGCGGGACATCCCCTGGTCGGACGCCTCGAGTCGGAGACCGACGAGCAACGTTTCTCGGATCTCGCCAAGCTGCTGTTCGATCAGGCGCTGCTCGCGGAGGGTGGCCAATTGGATGATCCCGCGGCTTTCGTGCATCGCTTGAATCATCTGATGTTGAGCATGGCGGAGAAATAATCTTAGGCCTGACCATAAGAGCCGTGAATTCGCCCATTGATAGGGTCGAATGGAGGTTTCCCCTGGGTTGTGGCAAACTTCGGCAACATTCAATTGGACCGAGGAGTTTGCAACATGCGCGTTATTCTGCTGGGCGGACCGGGTGCTGGTAAGGGTACTCAGGCAAATTATATTAAGGAGCGTTACGGCATCCCTCAGATCTCCACCGGAGATATGCTGAGAGCGGCGGTGAAAGAAGGTACTCCGCTCGGTATCGAGGCCAAGAAGGTCATGGACGCGGGAGGGTTGGTTTCCGATCAGATTATCCTGGGGCTGGTGAAAGAGCGCATTGCGCAGGATGACTGCGCGGGTGGTTTTCTGTTGGACGGGTTTCCGCGCACCATGGCGCAGGCCGAGTCGTTGAAAACACAGGGTGTCAGCATCGATGCCGTGGTTGAAATCGATGTGGATGACGAAGAGATTATCAAGCGCATGAGTGGCCGCAGGGTCCACCTGGCATCTGGCCGCACCTACCACCTGGTGTTCAATCCCCCTAAGGTTGAGGGAAAGGATGACGTAACCGGCGAAGATCTGATTCAGCGGGGTGACGATCAGGAGGAAACCGTACGCAAGCGCCTGACGGTGTATCACGAGCAGACGGCGCCGCTGATCAAGTATTATTCCGGTTGGGCGGAACAAGGGGGGGCGAATGCTCCGAAGTACCACGAAATCAATGGCGTGGGCAGCGTCGACTCCATCCGCGACGCCATTTTCACCGCGCTTGGCTGAAATCTCGGGCCAGCATGCATGCAAGTTAAGAAAGCAGCCTGGAAAGTCGTGGTTAACCGGGAGACCCTATTATTACTTTCTGATAGAATTACAGGTTATCCAATCCTACAGAGGAACGATCGTGGCTGTCGTAGAACTCACAAAACAGAACT
>JAUXGQ010000386.1 GCA_030621975.1 Gammaproteobacteria bacterium
AGCCTGGAAAGTCGTGGTTAACCGGGAGACCCTATTATTACTTTCTGATAGAATTACAGGTTATCCAATCCTACAGAGGAACGATCGTGGCTGTCGTAGAACTCACAAAACAGAACTTTGAAGATACGGTCACCAATAGCAGCTTTGTCATCGTGGACTTCTGGGCGCCCTGGTGTGGTCCCTGCCGCTCTTTTGCACCCACCTTCGAGAGCGTTTCCGAAGAACATCAGGACATCGTATTCGCTAAGGTTAATACCGAAGAAGAGCAGGAGATAGCGACCCACTTCAGTATCCGATCAATTCCAACTCTGATGATCTTTCGGGATAAGGTCATCATCTTCAGCCAGCCAGGCGCGCTGCCCGAATCCGCATTCAAGGAATTGATCGGTAAGGCAAGCGAACTGGATATGGATGAGGTTCGCAATCAGATCGAGCAAGAAAACACCGAGCAGGAAAACACCAAGGCTTGAGGCGATCCAGGTCGGAATTCCCAGCAAGCGGTACACTCGTCGCGGGGGGCTGGTAGCATAGTGAACCGGCGCCGCGAACAATATCCTGTTCCCAGATCCCTGCATCAGCAAGTCCCTTGAGCCTGCTCACGAACGCAACCACGGACGGTTTATCAGAATCAGCACCCGAACCAGGTTCCCGATACTTTTTTGCGTGAGAGGAAAAAAGGCGGTTTATAATATGTTCATCACGGACCCTGTGAGATTCACATCAAAATAGAGGGAGCCTGGCCATTTATCCCTGGAGTTTGCGAAGACTGCTCGATCCGTCTCCTACCCTGGGCGGATTACTGGACCTGTGCGAGGAAAATTACCGGTATATGACCATGCTGGCGCCGGGGTTACACTCCATACACGGTTGTTTGCTGTCGCGTGTAGAGAACAGTATGGATCTCTACCTGGAGATACTCGAACAGACTCCATACACCACATTGGTTCATTTGACTTACTATTTCCAGCATCAGGAAGGACAGCGCCCGGATCCGGATGCGATAATGCGCGCCTTCCATGATGCACGCCAGATCGAGATCCTCAATCTTCAGCACTGGATACTCCCCGTTAACCGCGGAATGCAGCACCCTACGCTGGAGCAGAAATGGAAGGTCAACCTGTTTGCATCCAAATGGTTGGCCTATTGTGTCGGTCAGGGTCACTCATTTCCCAGGGACAGCCATACTCCCGCTGGTGGAAAGAAGCAGGAGGCCCTCGTGTGAGCAAATTCTGGAAATCAAGTTGACTGAAGTTCAGGGTTGCTCTATTCTAAACCTGAGTGATTTACTTGGTATTTATTGGTGTGTCCGGCGGTGTAACTCGGATACCCTCATCGGTGGAACCGACCCGTAGATGGGAGCGAGCAGCGCGGCGCGCTAGGAGCACCTCTGGCGTATGCGGCTAACCTGCTGATACAACAGGAATATTCCATCTGTATTCGGGAAGTGCAGGAACCTAATCAGGGTGACCGTGTCCACATAGAAGTGGGGTGCAAATCTGCACTGCGGGATACCAGCTTACGGGAAAATAGCAATCATGAGACTTTCGACGAAAGGGCGTTACGCGGTTACGGCAATGTTGGATCTGGCGCTGAAAAACGACCAGGGGCCCGTAACCTTAGCGGAGATTTCAGAAAACCAGGGCATTTCTCTGTCCTATCTGGAACAACTGTTCGCGGCCCTGCGGGCCAAGCAATTGGTGCGTGGTGTGCGGGGGCCGGGTGGAGGCTACTATCTGGCCCGCGGATCGGATGAAATTTCCATCGCCGACATCATCTGCGCCGTTGACGAATGGGTTGAATTTACGCGATGCGGTGGTAGAGAAGACTGTCAGGACGGTGACCGGTGTCTTACGCATACCCTGTGGAACGAATTGAGTAAAGAGATCTTTAATTTCCTAAGCCGTATATCTCTGGCCGAGCTGGTAAAGAAAGGCAGTGGCATAAAAAACGTTCAAAAGGGATTCGGAGAGGACGCACCGCCGCAGATCCAGGAAGCCAAGCCGGTTGCCGCCTGATATCCCCCTCGGATGATCGACTTGGCGCTCGGGTCAAGGCGGGGTGCTGATACACTACCCCGGCTTTGTCCGGTCTGATCTTCGTACGATGGGTGGCAGCCGTTTCTGTAGATTCGATGGCGTCAATGCCGCCGGATGATGCTAGTTGGTACCTGAAGCGAAAGGCAAGGTCACCAGAGTGCGGGTGCCGCCAACCCTGTCGGATTTAATTTTGATGTCCCCGCCGTGTGCATGCACCAGACGTTTCACGATACTTAGCCCCAGTCCGGTACCACTGGGTTTAGTCGTGAAGAAGGGTTCGAAAAGTCGCCGCTGATTTTCTTCCGGGATGGGGTCTCCGCCGTTGTGAACGCTGACGGATAAGACGTCGCTTCCAGCTACCTTGGCCAGTGTCCACTGGATCTCACTACCTTCCGGAGCGGCCTCACAGGCATTTCTGGCCAGATTGAGAAAAATCTGCACCAGGCGATCATGATCCGCGAAGGTCGTTGCCCGCTCTGTGTTTGACGAAAAGGCGAAGCGCTGATTCTTCTGGCGGGCAATGTCTTCGCTGGTTTCCAGCAGGTTGGCCAAAACGACCGCTAGATCCAGCTCCCGCATCTTCAGGGCTATGGGCTTTGCATACAACAGCATGTCGTCGAGCAGGCGCGCCATGCGTTCCGCTTCCAGACTGGCCAGTTCGGCACGCTTGCTTGCTGTTCCCGGAAGATCCGTCTTTTTAAAATAGTCCAGGGCGATGCTCACGGTAGCCAACGGGCTGCGGATTTCGTGGGCGATGCCCGAAGCGAATTCGCCGATAGCCGCGAGACGCGAGTGCTCCGCTAGTTTTACGGTACGCCCAAAGCTGTGGGTAACCAGGTGGGCGATATTGGTTAACAGCTCCAGGTGCTCCCGCGTGTAGACATTTGCGGTTTCCGACGCAAACGCCAGCACACCGGGTACGGGGCTGTGATCGGCAAAAGGCAGGAAGATTGCATCACGCATGTCCTTGGAGACCAGCTCTCGCAAGAATATGTACGCGGTATTTTTTTTGGACGTCAGTTGCATGTCGGGTATGTGTTGGGGCTCGCGCGACTGCATCGCCAGTTCGAGCAAGGTGCCTTTCAGGGGATAGTTCCTGCGCCCCGAATCGTCTTGTATGCCGTTAAAGAAGGACTTCTCCAGTTTCAGAGACGTTCCGTCTCCGGTGAGAAACAGGACACCCATCAGTTAACAGGGATAAATCGACCGAAGTCTTCAGCGACGAACTGCAGGGTGCTGTCGAGGTCGCTACCTTGCTGGACGTGGTCGATTAAGCGAAATATGGCGTACAGGCGTTTCGAAAGGTGGTTGAAAGATTCTGTCATCCAGGCGATTTCGTTATTGCTTTCGATATCGACCTGATGACCGAAATCTCCTTGGGCCACTTTTCTGAAACCCTCCGTGGCAAGCCCCAAAGGCTTTATGACCTTGCGGTAAAACCAGAAGAGAATCGCAATGGCCACCAAAGAA
>JAUXGQ010000120.1 GCA_030621975.1 Gammaproteobacteria bacterium
ATAAACATCGATATTTCTCTCGCAAAGGCGCAAAGACGCCAAGAACGAAATATAATTTGGCTTTACGACAAGGGGTTATAACTTTGCGATCTTTGCGTCTTGGCGCGAGTCATTCTTTCTGGATGGACACGATTTAACGTCTCTACAATCCTTGGTAATCGAGCCATAACGGCATAGCTAGCCTTCTCGATATCCTCGATGGCCGCGGCGTAGTCCCCTTGGAACAGTTTCACCTGGCTACCCTTGTAGACGAACACAGAGTTTCGCGCCACCACGTCCAGACCCTGAACTTTCGATAAGTCGGTGATCAGGTCTTCGGTGATGCCGTCGGAAAAGTACTCTTGGTGGATGCGCTGCGCTTATCCCCCCTACTAAATTGCCCCGAGAAATTGAGAAGCTACGAAGGCTTGCGCCGGGCCGGGCTTTAGGCGCCCGGTATTAAATCTTGTGGTCTTTCAAGCATCGCGGCTGTCTCCTCGGGGGCAACCGGTTTGCTGAAAACGTAGCCCTGAGCGAACTCACAACCATATTCTGCCAGCTGCGCCAGTTGCTTTGCCATCTCCACGCCTTCAGCGGTTACGCTGAGTCCCGGTCCGTGCGCCATGGCGATTGCGGCATTGACCAGTTCGCGGTCGCCGGGGTCCAAGGTGATATCGCCGACCAAGCTGCGATCGATTTTCAAAGTAGCGAAAGGGTAGCGGCGCGGGTAGCTCGGGGATGAGCAGCCGGGGCCGGCCAACTGAATCGTTTAATCCAGCAAATCGGCAAGGTTGCAATTTGAGATCGTGGCGTCCCCCTTGCGCGCAAAGTCGAGCATGTTGTGCATCGCCGTCCCTCCTTCGATTGGTAGACTATCATGTCCTGGAGACGCGCTACATTGCCTGGTCTGGCGCCGGCGGATAGAGCCTCAACTTGAGATGCAGGTTGTTACCAGAATCGTCGGCTGCCGATGATGCAATCCCGTGGGCTGACGAACATACCCCAGCCATCGATTCCGCCCAGGTACAGATAGATCCAGTAGCGCTTGATTTGGATCTCGAAGGAGTCGTTGAACAGTTCGAGAGTCACGCCGTATTCCTCCTTGGGTGTTGTTGCCTATCTAACCGAGATGTCATCATTGCGAATCCCGGTGCAGGTGTCAACTTCTTTTTTTATTTCAATAGGATTGTTATGGAACTATAAGTATTACATTAATTCAAGGGCATTTTGGTCAACTGTCTTGTTCATTTCTCGTATTTGGTTTGTGTTCTATGCTCTGGCATTCGGATATCATGCCAGGGGAGAACCAAAGTTACCTTTTGTGAGGCGCTGAGTCGTAACCTATTTATGAGACAGGACACTAGAGTGCGGAGTCTGGTCGAATCTCTCGACGTCGAACAGATCTTGCCGCAACCTTATGCCGCCTATCGGCCCCTCTTAGTGGACGGGTTATGTTTCTTCCTGGAACGTCTTCCGTCCAATCGCCTTTTGGAGATCGTCTCGGACCAGTTGGAACTGGCCCTGGATACAAGCTTTGCAGACAGGGTTCTCGCTCTGTTACACCGTTGTCCGACCCTACATAAACTGGGCCAGGTTGTGTCCCGCGACCGCAGGCTTTGTCACGAGCTTAGACAACGCCTGCAACGCCTGGAATCGGTACCCCCGACGACACGCCTGGACGATCTCCCGGACGACGTCTACCAGGAACTGAAAAACATAGACGGCATTGATCTGTCCGCCCATCCCCTCGCTGAGGCCAGCGTTGCCGTGGTGCTGCCGTTTACCTGGCAGGATGGCAGTCGGGCTGGTCATCGACACGGGGTGTTCAAGGTGCTGAAGCCCGGCGTCGAAAAGCGTCTGCACGAGGAACTTGAGATCTGGGCGGAACTGGGCGGCTTCCTGGAAGAACGATGCGAACACCACGGCCTGCCCAATCTGGATTACCGAGAGACCCTGGACAGCGTTCGCAGACTGCTCAAACAGGAGGTGCACTTCGAGCGTGAGCAGAAAAACCTGGCGGAAGCCGCCGATTTCTATGCCCATGACACCGACGTGGTCATCCCTCGTCTGTTGCCGTTTTCGTCGAATCGAGTGACCGCGATGGAGCGTGTGGATGGGGATAAGATCACCGACGTGAAGTTAGACCGCGGCAATCGCGGTAAGCTTGCCGATCGCGTTTTTGAGGCTTTGGTGGCAAGGCCTTTCTGGGACCAGGCTGAAGTGAGCCGGTTTCATGCGGATCCTCACGCTGGAAACCTGTTTTGCACCCCTGATGAGCGGGTGGCGATCCTTGACTGGACCCTGGTGGGTCGCCTGGGCAAGGAACAACGCATAGATCTCGTGCAAATTGTGTTGGGTGGTATAACCCTCAACGAGACCCGAATCTGCGGGGCCGTGTCACGACTGGGGCGTACCCAGCCCGACGAGTCCCGCCTTCGGACCTGTGTTTGCGCGGCGCTCAGAGAGGTTCGCCAAGGCTGCTTGCCGGGTTTCGACTGGTCACAGCGTCTCCTGGATGGCATCGCAGCCTCGACCGGCATGGGTTTTCCGGAAAATCTGGTGCTGTTTCGCAAAGCGCTCCTTACCCTGTCCGGCGTGGTAGCGGATATAGCGACGGATTGCTCTTTGGACCGGGTCATGCTCAATTCCGGTCTGCGCCAGTTCTCCTGTGAGTTGCCCTCCCGTATGCTCGCCACCCCCGCTTCAAGGTCCTTCGGGACCCATGTGTCGAATGTCGAATTGATGGAACTGTTGGGCTCCTGGCCGGGCACCGCCAACGCCTACTGGCTGGGTTTCTGGCAAGATAGCCTCGAGACCTTACAGCGAATACAGGGTTAAGTTCCGCAGGTACTCGTCAACGGCAGCGAACGCCAGCTTTGATGGCTTGCGCCATCTGAAGAACATAAAACCGTGATGAGCCGAATAGGCTTTGGAGAAGAAAAGCGTCTCACAGCTGACGCCATTAGCTTTTAAGGCATGCGCATAGGCAATCGACTGGGGGAAGAGCCTGTCGCTTTGCCCTGCACATAGAAACACCGGGGGAAGACCGCCCGAGACGTGTCTTATGGGCGAGGCCAAACTGGAGTTTTGGAGATACTCCTTTCGCCCCGCGCCCAATAAGCTTTCGGCGTATATTTTAATAAATGGGAACCCGGTATCCAGTACCGTCTCGAAGTCGTACACCCCGTAGAACAGCAGTAGCCCCCGCAAACGTATCTCCGGGATATCGCTGCGTATCCCGGCTTGTGCAAACAAGTCTGGCTTTTGAAGGGCACTAGCATACCAGGACGCGAGTTGCGCGCCCGCAGAATCCCCTGCCAGGATGATTCTGGTAGGGTCTCCGCCGTATTGCGCCGCATTGCGATAGATCCATGCCACGGCCTGCGCGACGTCCTGCAGCTGCGCGGGAAATCTGTTTCTGGGGGCCAACCGGTAGTTTACGTTGACAACCAAAAGACCGGTCTCGGAAAGCCTTGCGCAGATGCCGTCGTAGTTCTTCTTATCGGCACTTATCCAACCCCCCCCATGAAAGTAGATCAACACGGGGACATTCGATGCTTCCTCAGAGCCCGGCTGGAATATATCCATGGCTTGCTTAGGGTCGCTGCCATAGGCCTGGTCCCGCAGTATATCCTGTACACTGGAGAGGTTATGGTTCACGACCGTATTGCCGAGATGCCCCCAGAAGTTGAAAAACAGCTTGATTGCCTGCGCCTTGATATCCTGGACAGATCCCATATCGGTTCCTCGGATTTTATGGCGACTCCGTCGATGGTTGGCGGCTACGAATGCTCATGATCCCGTTCGCGTTGCGGGGCACCCGGCTGACCGAGTGTTCTTAAATCCGTTTTATGATAGCCGATTCAGATGGACGTGTCCGAGAGAGAATATTTTCTGCGATCCGGAAATTACGGGTTTCGATCCTATGATCATGACAGGGACGAACGGAGGGTATGCGAACTTTGCTGGAATAATGCGTTGCCGGGGGGAAGACCCTTTCCACTGGTCCCCAAGTCCGGCGCGGTCAGTTTTGGCAGAATCGTAACCGGCCCGTTTGCGGAATACGCCAGGGAGTATTTCTATGTTGCGGACGATCTGGGTACCGGGAAACTGGTGGGCTACTTTACGGGCGCCGAGGGTGGCCCGGTAAAAACCGGTGACGGCAAGGTTCCGTGGATTCTGTGGCGCGATAGAATGGCCGAACAAATCGCAGAGCGCGAGTTCGGCGAGATCTCGTTCAGGCTTTACATACCGGGGTATGCCTATCTGGAAGGCGCTAAATTTCTCTACACGCTCAGCCTGGGTCCCCGGGCGATACAGTTCCTGCTGCACGCCAAATACAATAATGCCGAAGAGATGCCAAAGGCGCCTGACTGCCCCGAGTACCATTTTCATGTGGCGAAGGGTCATCGCGGGGAGGGGATTGGAAGCAAGTTCATCGAACACTTCCTGACCCGGCTCTCCGCCAGCAAGTACGACAAGGTATGCGCTCAGGTCACAGTTTGCAAAGCGCAGAAGACGCTCGACTATTATCTCGGTATGACCTATAAAGGGAAGCGGATCTGGACGGTCTACGACAAAAGAGAGACCCGGATGTACACCGACGCGGAAAAGAAGGAATGGCATTTAGGACCGGTGGTGGAAAACGTAAGTCTGATCGCAAAAAAGGACCGCTTATTAGCATTTGTCCGTCACCAGCCCTAGGAGGCTGTCCGAGAATGGCCCGCGCGAACAGGCTGCGGCTCATGAATCTACTGAATACATCATCGTCTTACGGGTTGATCTCCATCCTCCTGCACTGGGCCATTGCGCTACTGCTCATCGTCCTGATCGCTTTGGGACTCTGGATGACGGGCCTGGACTATTACCACCCCTGGTACAGGGAGGGGCCGGACATCCACCGAAGCCTGGGTGTTCTGGTGGCTGGGCTGCTGATTGGCCGCCTGGTCTGGCGCGGTATTAACCGCCAGCCGGCTCTCGTCGCGACTGATAAGCCATGGGAACGACATGCGGCGCGTGTGACGCACTGGTTGCTCTATCTGCTACCCGCCCTGCTCGTGGTCAGTGGCTATATGATATCCACCGCGGATGGACGCGCCCTGTCGGTGTTCGGTTGGTTCGAGATCCCGGCCGTCGTCTCCGGACTCGACAATCAGGAGGATCTTGCCGGAGATATTCACTATTTCCTTGCCCTGGTCCTCATCGGCTTCATCTGTCTGCATGCGGCGGCGGCGGTAAAACATCAGATCGTCGATCGTGATGCAAGGCTGTGGCGCATGCTGGTTCCGGGTAATGACACATCAACCAAGACCGAATAGGAGTCTCCTGATCATGCAACCGATCCTCAGAAAATTCGCGCTGGGCGCCGTCGTCATGGGCCTTTCGTTCGCGGCACATGCGGCGGACTATGTGATTGATACCAAGGGCTCCCACGCCTTTATTCAATTCAAGATCAAACACCTGGGCTACAGTTGGCTGTACGGGCGTTTCAACACCTTCAGCGGCCGTTTCAGCTACGATGAAAACAATCCATCGAGCGCCCGTATCGAGGTCAGCATTCAGACCGCGAGCGTAGATTCGAATCACGCCGAGCGGGATAAGCACCTTCGCAGCGATGACTTTCTGGACGTGAAAAATTTCCCCGAGGCAAAGTTCGTCAGCACGTCTTTCGAGGACCAGGGTAACGGCAAAGCCGTGCTGAAAGGCAGCTTTACGCTGCGCGGGGTGACCCGCCCCCTAACAATCCAGGTCGAGCAGATCGGCGCCGGGAAAGACCCCTGGGGCGGGTATCGCATGGGTTTTACGGGCCGTACCAGTTTTGCCCTCGCGGATTTTGGGATCACCAAGAATCTGGGACCCGCCTCAAAGGAAGTCGAACTGATCCTCGATGTGGAAGGTGTTCGCCAGTGAGAGATCCGGGTTAGCCCTGCCCTTTACCCACAAACGACCGTCGAAACGATGTCGCACGGCCGCTTAAGAACACCTTAACCACGGATGGACACGGATTAACACAGATGGAATTTCCAGTACGCTTGCCTTCTCGTTGAGGGTTGGCCCGGCCGGTTATTCGCCCGCTCTCGCTCATCACGAAAAATCCGTGTCTATCCGTGTTCATC